>NZ_JBWKZH010000006.1:0-144431 GCF_059424305.1 Hydrogenophaga sp. GW456-12-10-14-TSB4
GGCGGGAGGGGCTTGCGGCTGAGCATCCACGCGTAGCCGATCAGCAGCAGGGCCAGCAACACCAGGACGGTGGCGATGATCTTGGAAAATCGGATCATGGTGACGGGCTCCGGAACAGGGGTCGGTGGTCTCGGGCGGTTCAGCCGCCCGGGCGCCAGACCATCCAGGCGATGGTCGCGACGCCGAGGTAGGCCGCCAGGGGGATCGGACGAGGGCACGCGCCGCCGCCGCCGGGGCGGCCT
Source organism: Hydrogenophaga sp. GW456-12-10-14-TSB4 (assembly GCF_059424305.1). Classification (NCBI taxonomy): domain Bacteria; kingdom Pseudomonadati; phylum Pseudomonadota; class Betaproteobacteria; order Burkholderiales; family Comamonadaceae; genus Hydrogenophaga; species Hydrogenophaga sp. GW456-12-10-14-TSB4. The sequence goes on from NZ_JBWKZH010000006.1 coordinate 243, forward strand.
GACAGCGCCAGGGCCAGGCGCGGCGCCAGCGGCCAGCGCTGCAGAGCGAGCCAGAGCAGGCCGTGCAGGCCGGCCAGCAGGCTGGCAGCGACCCAGATCGGCAGCAGGGGCGGCAGGCCCAGCCACAGGCCCAGGGCGCCCGCGAACTTCACGTCGCCCGCGCCCATGAGCCCGAAGGCATAGAAGCAGAGCAGGCCGCCGAAGGCCGCGGCACCGCCGACCAGGGCCTGCGGCCAGGTCAGGCCGAAGGGCTGCAGGTCCAGGGCCAGGGCCGCCAGGGCCAGCACCATGCCCGCCAGCACCAGCCAGTTGCGCACACGGCGCTGCACACCATCCTGGACGATGGCGGTCAGCAGCCAGAGCAACAGGACCAGTTTCATGGCGGGCGGCCTGGGTGGAGCGGTGGGCCGATCAGGGCGTCGTGGCGCCGGTGGTGGCCACCGTCTTCACGTGCGCAAAGATCGCGTTCAGGGTGCCCTTGACGCCGGTGTCGCTGTTGAACACGGCGAGCAGGATGACGGCCATGAGGCCGGCGATGATCCCGTACTCGATGGCGGTGGCGCCTTCTTCGTCGCGCAGGAATCGGGTGATGTGTGCTTTCATGATGAACTCCTGTAGTGAAAACTGGATTGAGAACTTTGGATCGACTGTCAATTGATCGGCATCGCCGTTCGGTTGGAAATGAGGCCCTTGGTTTTCATCGCCGGTCGTTTGTTCGGCGAAGGGCAGATGGGTCGTTTCGATAATTCAACCTCCTTGCACGAAAGCCAATCGATTGGCACGCCTGAAAAAATCCAACATTCCCTACACGATTCCAGGCGATAACCCGGAGGCGCGCGGTGGTACTGCGTTTCCACCGGGGGTCCGTCTCGGCGGGCCGAACTCCAGACGGATTCACTTCGATCTGGGAATGCTATCGGCGTGGTGATTTGATAATGAAGCGAAGTTAGGGGTTTGCACCGCCTATTAATTGGGTTTGATGCAATCGCCGTGAGTTTTTTCGCGGCTATTGATCGGGCGTTGAGAACTAATTCTGACCGAATGGTTTTATTCGATGCAATGACGATCAGGGCCGTGCCGGTCGCGATGCAAGAATTTGCATTGAAAGCTGCTTGGCATTGCACCGATGGGGCTGGGGAGGCGGCGCGGCGCCGGCACCGTCTGCGGGTAAGCCCGGGTGTCGGCCTGCAGATTGCCTGCCTTAGAATTACGCGTAATTACAGATAATTTTGAGAGAACGCGGTGCTCAACTCCCTGCATGACGAAGTGGCCACGAAGCTGCGCGAGCGCATCTTCGCGGGGGTGCTCGCCCCGGGCAGCTTCGTCGACGAACCCGCGCTTTGCACGGAGCTGGCCATCTCGCGCACCCCCTTGCGCGAAGCCTTGAAGGTCTTGACCGCCGAAGGCCTGGTGCGGCACGAGCCCCGGCGCGGCTGTTTCGTGCGCGAGGTCACCGAGCGCGACCTGGACGAGATCTTTCCCGTCATCGCGCTGCTCGAAGGGCGCTGCGCCTTCGAGGCCGCGAACAACGCGAGCGATGCCGACCTGGCCGCCCTGGAGGTGTTGCACGAGCGGCTCAACCGCAGCGCCCGCGCGTGCCTCATCAACGAGTACTACGAGATCAACTTCGCGATCCACGAGGCCATCATCACCCTGGCCAACAACCGCTGGCTGGCCCAGGTGATCGGCGACCTGCGCAAGATCGTCAAGCTCGCGCGCCTGCAGCAGTTGCACGCGCCGGGGCGGCTGAACCAGAGCCTGTCCGAGCACATGGCCGTGTTCGCGGCGCTCAAGGCGCGCGACGCCGAAGGCGCCGAAGCCGCCATGCGCACCCACCTCACGCGCCAGCGCGTGGCCCTGCGGGAACTGGCCCGCAATCAGACATCGAGGCTTTCGGCATGACCCCACCCGACTGGTTGACGCAAGGCGTCTCCCTGCTGCGCCCGGCCGCCAAGGCCACCGGCCCGCGTTCGACGCAGGAGCGGCTCGATGCCACCTTGCGGCACGACGAAGAGGCCATGTCGCCGCGCATGCTGCGCCAGTCGCTCAAGGCCCTGCAGGCCATCGTCGATCCGATGGTCAGCGAGGTGGAGGGCGGGCGCCGTGCGCAGGCCATGATGGACTGGTACGCCAGCGCCTCGCCGCCGCACCGGCGCGACCTGTGGCTGCTCATGAGCGAGCGCTTCGTGGCCGACCCCCAGCGCGTCAAGAAGGCGCAGGCCCAGTTCGCGGCGGCGGTGGGCACGCCCGACGAGGCCGCGGCCGAGGTGCTGTACCGCCGCGCCACCGTCTCGCCCCGGCGCCGCCTGCTGCAGCGCTTCAGCGCCAACCCCGACGGCGTGCGTTTCCTGGTGGACATCCGCGCCGAGCTGCAGCCGCTGCTGCGCAGCGACAAGCGCCTGTTCGCGCTGGACGTGGAGATGGAGTACATGTTCTCCACCTGGTTCGACGTCGGCTTTCTCGACCTGCGCCGCATCACCTGGGATTCGCCGGCTTCGCTGGTGGAAAAGCTCATCAAGTACGAGGCGGTGCACGACATCCGCAGCTGGGACGACGTGAAGAACCGGCTGGACAGTGACCGCCGCTGCTACGGCTTCTTCCACCCGCGCCTGCCCGAGGAGCCGCTGATCTTCGTGGAAGTGGCGCTGATGAACGAGATCGCCGCCAGCATCACGCCGTTGCTGGACGAGTCGGCCGCGCCGGCTGACCTGGGCAAGGCGACCACCGCCATCTTCTATTCGATCAGCAACACGCAGACCGGCCTCAAGGGCGTGAGCTTCGGCGACTCGCTCATCAAGCGCGTGGTGGAAACGCTCAAGCAGGAGTTCCCGCGCCTCAAGACCTTCGCCACGCTCTCGCCCATTCCGGGCCTGCGCGCCTGGCTCTCGAAGAACGCACCGGCCGATCTTCTGAAGGCCTGGGAGCGGGTGGACGAGCTGGCGGAGAACGCCCCCGAGCGCCGCGCGCTGCTGGGCTGGGCCGCGCGCTACCTCGGCGACGAGTTGAACGAAGGCCGGCCGCTGGACCCGGTGGCCCGCTTCCACCTGGGCAACGGTGCGCGGGTCGAGCGACTGAACTGGGCCGCCGACCCCTCGGCCAAGGGGCTCAAGCAGTCCCACGGCCTGATGGTGAACTACCTCTACGATCTCAAGCGACTGGACAAGCACCGCGCCTCGCTCGCGCAGGGAAAGATCCCGATAGCCGCGGCCATCAAGGACCTCTATCTTTGACGCCGCCATTTCAACCACAGGAGACAACAGCATGACCGAGAGCCTGAATCGACGAGACATCCTTCGCACGGCCGTGGCCGGCGCCGCCCTCTACGCCACGGCGGGCCATGCCCAGTCGACCTGGCCCACCAAGCCGGTGACCCTGATCGTGCCGTTCCCCGCCGGGGGCGGCACCGATGCGTTCGCCCGGCCCATGGCCGCGCAGTTCGCGCGGCTCTCGGGCAAGAGCCTGGTGATCGACAACCGGGGCGGTGCGGGCGGCACGCTGGGCGCCAGCATCGCGGCCAAGGCCGCGCCCGACGGCTACACCCTGTTCATGGGCGCGGTGCACCATGCGATCGCGCCCAGCATGTACCCCAAGCTCGACTACGACATCGACAAGGACCTGGTGCCGCTGATCCTGGTGGCCAGCGTGCCGCAGGTGGTGGTGGTCAACCCCAAGCGCGTGACCTCGGCCAACTTCAAGGAGTTCCTCGCCCTGGCCAAGGCCAACCCGGGCAAGCTCAACTACGCCTCCGCCGGCAGCGGCACCTCGCACCACCTGGCGGGCGAGCTGTTCAAGCAGCAGACCAAGACCTTCATCACCCACATTCCCTACCGCGGCGCCGGCCCGGCGCTCAACGACCTGATCGCCGGCCAGGTGGACGTGATGTTCGACGGCCTGGGTTCGTCGGCCGCGCACATCAAGGGCGGGCGCATCAAGGCACTGATGGTGTCGGGCAAGCAGCGCAGCCCGGCCTTGCCGGACGTGCCCTGCGCGGCCGAGATGGGCCTGCCGGACTACAACGTGACCACCTGGTACGGCGTGTGGGCGCCCAAGGGCACGCCGGCGGACGCGCAGAAAGGCGCGATCGATGAAATCCGCAAGGCCGTGAGCACGGACGAAGCGAAAGCGGTCTGGGCCAACCAGGGCGCGGAATTCGCCAACGTGAGTGGCCCGCAGTTCGATGCCTTCGTCAAGGGCGAAATCCAGAAGTGGGCGCAGGTGGTCAAGGCCTCGGGCGCGACGCTCGAATGACGGGGCGGGTACACCTGACGATGGATCACGCGCTGGCGCGCGTGACGCTGTCCCATCCGGGCAAGTTCAACGCCATGTCGCGCGCGATGTGGCGCGAGCTGAAGTCGGTCTTCACCGGCTTGCAGGCGCGCACCGACCTGCGCGGCGTGATCGTGGCGGGCGAAGGCGGTCACTTCTGCGCCGGGGGCGACATCGCCGAGTACCCGGGCTTTCGCTTCGAGGCCGACCAGCTGCGCGACTTCCACGAGAACGACGTGTGGGGCGGCCTGGGTGCCATGCTGGCCTGCGACCTGCCGCTGCTGGCGCAGATCGAGGGCAACTGCATGGGCGCGGGCGTGGAGATCGCGAGCTGCTGCGACATCCGCGTGGCCGGCAGCGGCGCGCGATTCGGCGCACCCATCGCCCGCCTGGGCTTTCCCATGGCCCCGCGCGAAGCCCAGCTGGTGGCGCGCGAGGCCGGCCTGGCGACCGCGCGAGAGATGCTGCTGGAAGCCGCCGTGCTCGGCGCCGACGAGATGAAGGCGCGCGGGTTCCTGCACGCCGTGTTGCCCGACGCCGAGGTGGCCGCCGATGTGCAGGCCCGCGCGCAACGCGTGGCGCGCCTGGCGCCGCAGGCCGCGCGCCTGAACAAGCAGACCCTGCGAGCGCTGGGTGAGGGCCGGCCGGTGGAGGCGGTCCTCGAGCGCGCCTACGATTACGCCGACCAGGCCGAACACCGCGAAGGCATCGCGGCCTTCCTGGCCAAGCGCCAACCCGTTTTCTGAATCCCTTTTCCTTCGTTGCGTTCCCACACCATGAACCACAACCTGTACGCCGCGCTGCGCGCGGCTTTTCCCGCCGACCTGGACAGCACCGCCGTGGAAACCGTGGGCGGCGCGCACGCCGACCTGCGCTACTCCTGGCGGGACTTGGACCGCGCCAGCGCCATGATGGCCAACCTGCTGGATGCGATGAAGCTGCCCGAAGGCTCGCGCATCGCGGTGCAGGTGGAGAAGTCGGTCGAGGCGCTGATCCTGTACCTGGCGACGCTGCGCGCGGGCCATGTGTTCCTGCCGCTCAACACGGCCTACCAGGCCGGCGAGATCGAGTACTTCATCGGCAACGCCGAGCCCGCCGTGGTGGTGTGCAGCCCGGCCAACTTCGGTTGGGTGTCCAAGATCGCCTTCAAGGCCGGCACGCGCCACGTGTTCACGCTGGGCGACGATCGCAGCGGCAGCCTGCTGGAGCGGGCCGCGCACCACAGCGCCGAGCACACCCCGGCGCACAGCCGCGCCGAAGACCTGGGTGTGATCATCTACACCAGCGGCACCACCGGCCGCAGCAAGGGGGCGATGCTGTCGCACGGCAACATGCTGAGCAACGCGCGCGTGCTGCGCGAGTACTGGGGCTGGAAGCCGGGCGACGTGCTGATCCACACGCTGCCGATCTTCCACGTGCATGGGCTGTTCGTGGCCATCCACGGCGCGCTGATCAACGGCAGTCCCATGTTGTGGCTCAACAAGTTCGAGCCGCGCGCGGTGCTGGAGCTGTTCCCGCGCGCGACGGTGTTCATGGGGGTGCCCACGCTGTATGTGCGCCTGCTGGCCGAGCCGGGCCTGACGAAGCAGCAGGTGGCGCACATGCGCCTGTTCATCTCGGGTTCGGCGCCGTTGCTGATCGAGACCTTCGAGGATTGGAAGTCCCGCACCGGCCACACCATCCTGGAGCGTTACGGCATGAGCGAGACGGTGATGATCACCTCCAACCCGTACGCGGCGGATGCGCGTTTCGGCGGCGCGAGCGAGCGGCGCGGCGGCACGGTGGGTTTTCCCCTGCCGGGCAACGAGTTGCGGGTGGTGGACGAGGACACGAAGTCGGTGCCGGTGGGCGAAATCGGTGCGATCCAGGTGCGCGGGCCCAATGTGTTCAAGGGCTACTGGCGCATGCCGGAGAAGACGGCCGAGGAGTTCACCGCCGACGGCTTCTTCAAGACAGGGGATGTGGGGCGCATCGACGAGCGGGGCTATGTGAGCATCGTGGGGCGCAGCAAGGACCTGATCATTTCCGGGGGCTACAACGTCTACCCGGCCGAGATCGAGGGTTACATCAACGAGATGCCGGGTGTGGCCGAGAGCGCGGTGGTGGGGGTGCCGCACCCGGACTTCGGCGAGGTGGGGGTGGCGGTGGTGATCACCAAGCCGGGGGCTTCGGTGAAGCCCGAGGAGGTGCTCTCTTCCCTCAAGGCGCGGCTGGCCAACTTCAAGATCCCCAAGCGCTGTGTGGTGGTGGCTGAACTGCCGCGCAACACCATGGGGAAGGTGCAGAAAAACCTCTTGCGGGATCAGTACAAGGGCCTGTTCGCCTGACGGTTTTCTCCGGCCACAGCGGTCCTCGGCGACCGGGGTGGCCGGCTCCGCTCATGTCCCCCGAACCGGCTTCGCCGGTTCTCCTCCTTTACTTCGCTGCGCCGGCCACCCCGATCACCGAGGCCCTATAGGCGTGCCCACATGAGTGGGCCTACGTGCTGGCAGGAGACAGGGTCACTGGGCTCTGCGCAGCGGGGTAAAGGAGGAGACCCGGCGAAGCCGGGTCGGGGGACACCCGCGGAGCAGAGCCCAGTGACCCTGTCTCCCGCGAGGTATCACCCCAAAAAACGTCAGCGCAGAACCAACACAGGAATGTGCGAATGCGTCAGCACCTGCTGCGTCTCACTGCCCAGCAGCAAGCGCTTGATACCCCGACGCCCATGCGAAGCCATCACGATCAGATCGCACTTGTTGCGCTTGGCCGCCGCGATGATCGCCTCGGCCACCAGATCGGACTTCACCGTCACCGGCTTGACCTTCACCTCGCGCAACTGCCCGGCCGACTTCACCGCATTCACCGCGACCAAAGCCTCGTCCAGCCATTGCTTCTCGATGCGGGCCACCTCGGCCGCCGCCAACGCCACACCGCCCTCGAAATAGGTTTGCGGGTAACGTGGAATCACCTTGAGCGCCACCACCTCGGCACCGGTCAGATCGGCCAGGTTCAGGCCATGCTCCACCGCTTTCTGCGACAGCTTCGAGCCGTCGGTCGCCACGAGAATTCGCTTGTACATTGTGGATCTCCTTGTGTGGTTGAACTCGGAAGCCCCAGCGTAACAAAGCATGGGCTTCAGGTGTTGACCTATGTCAATGGCCCGAAACACGGCGTGGAATACGCTCACGACATGACTCCGGCAGCCTCAGCACTTGTGGCAAGGCACGTGCCTGCCCCTTCGCCCTCGACGGGCGAGGAGGCACCGCCGCGCGCCGACTGGCTCGGCACGCACCGCGGCGCCCTCACGGTCACCGACGACTTCGCCATCCTCGACGACCCCGTCGAGCAGGAAACCTTCACCCGCAGCCTCGCGCCCGAAGGGGAGGCCGAATCCGTGCTGGTCGTGCAGGGCATGTACTGCGCCGCTTGCGCCGACACCGTCGAATCGGTGCTGCAGAACCTGCCCGGCGTGCAACGCGCCCAGGTCCACGCGGCCACCCGGCGCCTCACCCTGCGCTGGGACCCGGCGCTCACGCACCTCTCCAGCCTGGCCCGCGCGCTGGGCGAGACCGGCTACCGCCTGCTGCCCATGCAGCACGCCCTCTCCGTCAGCGAGCGCCTGCGCGAAACCCGGCAGGCGCTGTGGCGCCTCTTCGTGGCCGGCTTCTGCATGATGCAGGTGATGATGTACGCGTGGCCCGCCTACGTGACGGCGCCCGGCGAGATCCCGCCCGACATCACCCAGCTCCTGCGCTGGGCCAGCTGGGTGATCAGCCTGCCCGTCGTGTTCTTCGCCAGCGGCCCCTTCTTCGCCAGCGCCTGGCGCGATCTGAAGCACGGCCGCGTGGGCATGGACACCCCGGTCTCCATCGGCATCCTCGTGACCTTCATCGCCAGCTCGGCCGCCACTTTCGACCCCAGCGGGCCCTGGGGCGAAGAGGTCTGGTTCGACTCGCTGACCATGTTCGTGTTCTTCCTGCTGGGCGGGCGCTACCTCGAGCACAAGGCGCGCGACCGCACGGCCGGCGCGCTCGACGGCCTCATGAACCGCCTGCCCGAGGTCTGCGAGCGGCAGAAACCCGGCGGCGGCTACGAATCCGTCTCGCTGCGCCGCCTGCGGGTGGGCGACACCGTGCGCGTGCACGCCGGCCAGGCTTTCCCGGCCGACGGCGAATTGCTCGACGACCGCGCCACGGTGGACGAAGCCCTGCTGACCGGCGAGTCGCACCCGGTGTCGCTCCAGGCCGGGCAGGGCGTGGTGGCCGGCAGCTTCAACCTCGGCGGCCCGGTGCGCGTGCGCGTCGACCGCATCGGCCCGGACACGCGCTTCGCCCAGATCGTGAAGCTGATGGAGCGGGCGTCCACCGAGAAGCCCCGCCTGGCCGTGCTGGCCGACCGCATCGCCGCGCCGTTCCTCGTTTTCGTGCTGCTCGCGGCCGTGGGTGCCGGCTTCTACTGGTGGCAGATCGACCACACGCAGGCCCTCGCGGTGGCGGTGGCGGTGCTCATCGTCACCTGCCCGTGCGCGCTGTCGCTGGCCACGCCGGCGGCCATGCTCGCCTCGGCCGGTGCGCTGGCGCGGCGTGGCGTGCTGGTGCGCCGGCTGCAGGCCTTCGAGGCGCTGGCGGGCATCGACGCCGTGGTGTTCGACAAGACCGGCACGCTGACGCACGATCGCCTGGCGCTGCACGAGATCCGCACCCGGGCGGGCCTGGACCGCGCGCAGGCGCTGGCGCTCGCCGGTGCCCTGGCCGAAGGCTCGCTGCACCCGGTGTCGCGCGCGATCTCGCGCGAGACCAAGGAAGCCGGGGTTGATCTCGCGCCGCTGGCCGGCCACACCGAGCGGGCGGGCCAGGGCATGCAGGCCCTGCGCCCCGACGGCAGCTGGGTGCGCCTGGGGTCGGCGGCCTTTTGCGGCATCGATCCCCCGGCCGCCTTGAGCGCCGGGGCGCCGGCCGTTCACCTGGCCGACGCGCAGGGCTGGCTGGCCAGCTTCGAGCTGCAGGAAGGCCTGCGCGACGACGCGGCGGCCGCAGTGGCCGCGCTGCGTTCCCTGGGCGTGCAGACCTGGCTGCTGTCGGGCGACCGCGAGGCGCCCGCGCAGCAGGTGGCCGCGGTGGTGGGCGTGGACCACGTGATCGCGGGCGCCTCGCCCGAGCAGAAGCTGGCCGAGATCACGGCGCTGCAGGCGCGCGGCCTGAAGGTGGCGATGGTGGGCGACGGCCTGAACGACGGCCCGGTGCTCGCGCGCGCCGACACCTCCTTCGCGCTGGGCCATGCGGCGCCGCTGGCGCAGTCGCAGTCGGACTTCATCGTGCAGGGCGGCAAGGTCATGGACGTGGTCCGCACCCTGGGGCAGGCGCGCGCCACGCTGCGCACCGTGCGGCAGAATCTGCTCTGGGCCGGCGCCTACAACGTGGTGTGCGTGCCGCTGGCACTGATGGGCTATATGCCGCCCTGGCTGGCTGGCCTGGGCATGGCGGCCAGCTCGCTGCTGGTGATCGGCAACGCCCTGCGCCTGGCCCGGCAATGAAAGCTTTCGATGGACATCCTCTACCTTCTGATCCCCCTGTCCGTGCTGCTGGTGTTCGGCATCATCGGCGTGTTCTGGTGGGCGCTCCAGGCGGGGCAGTTCGACAACATCGAGCGCGAAGGCGAGCGCATCCTCAAGGGGGATTGAGGGCGCGCTTGACGTAGGTCAAGGCGGGACAGGAACTTCTTGCGCACACTGGCGGCAGTGACATTGGCAAGGAGTATGTGTATGTCCGTGACCAACAGGGCCAGCCAGTCGGCGGTCTACAACGACAAAGTCGTTCGGCAGTTCGCCATCATGACGGTGGTCTGGGGTGTGGTGGGGATGCTGGTGGGCGTGATCATCGCCGCCCAGCTGACCTGGCCGGCGCTCAACCTGGGGATCGAGTGGCTGTCCTACGGCCGCCTGCGGCCCCTGCACACCAACGCGGTGATCTTCGCCTTCGGCGGTTGCGGCCTGTTCGCGGCCAGCTACTACGTGGTGCAGCGCACCTGCCAGGTGAGGCTGTTCGGCGGGCAGCTCGCCGCCTTCTCCTTCTGGGGCTGGCAGGCGGTGATCCTGCTGGCGGTGGTCTCGCTGCCGCTGGGCATGACCTCCGGCAAGGAGTACGCCGAACTGGAGTGGCCGATCGACGTGCTCATCACCCTCGTCTGGGTGGCCTACGCGATCGTGTTCTTCGGCACCATCGGCGTGCGCAAGGTGCGCCACATCTACGTGGCCAACTGGTTCTTCGGCGCCTTCATCCTGGCCGTGGCGGTGCTGCACATCGTCAACAGCGCCGCGCTGCCGGTGGACCTCTTCAAGAGCTACTCGGCCTACGCCGGCGTGCAGGACGCGATGGTGCAGTGGTGGTACGGCCACAACGCCGTGGGCTTCTTCCTCACCGCCGGCTTCCTCGGGATGATGTACTACTTCATCCCCAAGCAGGCGGAGCGCCCGGTGTACTCGTACCGCCTGTCCATCGTGCACTTCTGGGCCCTGATCTTCACCTACATGTGGGCCGGCCCGCACCACCTGCACTACACCGCGCTGCCGGACTGGACGCAATCGGTGGGCATGGTGTTCTCGCTCATCCTGCTCGCGCCCAGCTGGGGCGGCATGATCAACGGCATCATGACGCTCTCGGGCGCCTGGCACAAACTGCGCGACGACCCCATCCTGCGCTTCCTGATCGTCTCGCTCTCGTTCTATGGCATGTCGACCTTCGAGGGTCCGATGATGTCCATCAAGACGGTCAACGCGCTCTCGCACTACACCGACTGGACCATCGGCCACGTGCACTCCGGCGCGCTCGGCTGGGTGGGCCTGGTGACCATGGGCTCCATGTACTACCTGATCCCGCGCCTGTACGGTCAGAAGAAGATGTACTCGGTGCCCGCCATCGAGCTGCACTTCTGGATCGCCACCCTGGGCATCGTGCTCTACATCGCCGCGATGTGGATCGCCGGTGTGATGCAGGGCCTGATGTGGCGCGCCGTCAACCCCGACGGCAGCCTGACCTACACCTTCGTCGAATCGGTCAAGGCCACCTTCCCGTTCTACGTCATCCGCCTGCTCGGTGGCGTGCTGTACCTGGCCGGCATGGGCGTGATGCTCTGGAACACGGTGATGACCGCGCGCAACGGCCGCGTGGAAGACGTCCGCATTCCCGCTCTCAACCCCGCCCACGCCTGAGGAGCCGAACATGGCCGACAACAACAAACCCCAGGGTTTCACCCACGAGCGGATCGAGACCAACAACTTCCTGATGATCGTGCTCATCGTGCTGGTGATCGCGGTTGGCGGGCTGGTCGAGATCGTCCCGCTGTTCTTCCAGAAGTCCACCACCCAGCCGGTGGAGGGCCTCAAGCCCTACAGCGCGCTGCAGATCGCCGGGCGCGACGTGTATGTGCGTGAGGGTTGCTACAACTGCCACTCGCAGATGATCCGCCCCTTCCAGGCCGAGACGCTGCGCTATGGCCACTACTCGGTGGCGGGCGAATTCGTCTACGACCGGCCCTTCCAGTGGGGCAGCAAGCGCACCGGCCCCGACCTGGCCCGCGTGGGCGGCCGCTACAGCGACGAATGGCACCGCATCCACCTGAACAACCCGCGCGACCTCGTGCCCGAGTCCAACATGCCGGCCTACCCCTGGCTGGAGAAGAAGACCGTGAACGAGGCCGGCCTGCCCAAGCGCATGGAAGTGCTGCGCACCCTGGGCGCGCCTTACACCGACGAGGAGATCGCCGCATCGCCCGCCGACGTGAAAGGCAAGACCGAAATGGAAGCCCTCATCGCCTACCTGCAGGTGCTGGGCACCGCGATCAAGTGAGCGCCAAGGAGAACCCGACATGGACATCAATGACCTGCGCAGCGCCGTCACCGTGATCAGCCTGATGACCTTCCTGGGCATCGTGGGCTGGGCCTGGGCCCGGCGCAACCAGTCCCGCTTCGACGAGGCAGCGATGCTGCCGTTCCAGGACGAGGCTCCCACCGACAGCACGAAAGAACCGTCATGAGCGACTTCACCAGCGAATTCTGGAACTGGTACGTGGCCGTGCTGACCGTGGTCAGCATCATCGCCTGCCTGATCCTGCTCTGGATCAGCGGCACCACCAAGGTCAAGGCCACGGCCGACAACACCACCGGCCACGTGTGGGACGGCGACCTGCGCGAGATGAACAACCCGCTGCCCAAGTGGTGGGTCTACCTCTTCATCATCACCTGCGTCTTCTCGATCGCCTACGGCCTGCTGTACCCGACCTTCGGCAAGTACCAGGGCCTGCTGGGCTGGTCGTCCGACGGCCAGCACAAGGCCGAAGTGGCCAAGGTCGAGAAAGCCATCGCACCGATCTACGCGCAGTTCAATGGCATGACGCCGCAACAGCTCGCGGGCGATGCCTCGGCCATGGCCATCGGGGAGCGCCTGTTCATGAACAACTGCGCCCAGTGCCACGGCTCGGACGCGCGCGGCGCGCGCAGCTTCCCCAACCTGACCGACCGCGACTGGCTCTGGGGCGGTGAACCCGATGCGATCAAGGCCACCATCACCAATGGCCGCAACGGCGTCATGCCACCCATGGCCGCCGCCGTGGGCTCGCCGGACGACGTGCGCAACGTCGCCCACTTCGTGCTCAGCCTCTCGGGCAGCCCGCACGACTCGGTGCGCGCCGCGCTGGGCCGCGCCGGCTTTGCCGCCTGTGCCGCCTGCCACGGTGCGGACGGCAAAGGCAACACCGCCATGGGCGCCCCCAACCTGAGCGACAACACCTGGCTGCACGGCTGGGGTGAAGAAGCCGTGGTGCGCGCCATCACCAAGGGCTTCACCAACCAGATGCCGGCGCAGGCCGGCAAGCTCAACGCGGACCAGATCCACGTGCTGAGCGCCTATGTCTGGGGCCTGTCCAACAAGGCCGGTGCCACGGCCACTGCCGGCAACTGATCGATCTGCACTTGTTTCCCAGCCAGCCCACGTGACCATTCCGTCCAGCAAGCCCAGAGCCAGCATTCCCATCGTCCCCGTCGATGACGAGACGATGGTGTCCCTCTACGCGTCGCGCGAGAAGATCCAGCCGCGATCGGTCCAGGGCCTGTTCGCCAACTGGCGCTGGGTCATGGTCTGGATCACGCAACTGGTGTTCTACGGGCTGCCGTGGCTGGAGTGGAACGCGCGCCAGGCCGTGCTGTTCGACCTGGAGGCGCGCCGCTTCTACATTTTCGGGCTGGTGCTCTACCCGCAGGACTTCATCTACCTCACCGGCCTGCTGGTCATCTGCGCCTTCGCGCTGTTCCTGTTCACCGCCGTGGCCGGCCGGCTGTGGTGCGGCTTCGCCTGCCCGCAGACGGTCTACACCGAGATCTTCCTGTGGATCGAGAAGAAGGTGGAGGGCGACCGCTCGGCCCGCCTGCGGCTGGACCAGTCGGCCATGTCAGCGGGCAAGATGGGCAAGCGTTCGCTCAAGCATGCGCTGTGGATCGCCTTCTCGCTCTGGACCGGCTTCACCTTCGTCGGTTACTTCACGCCCATCCGCGAGCTGGGCGCTTTGTCGGTGGCCGCCGCGCTCGGGCCCTGGCAACTGTTCTGGATCTTCTTCTACGGCTTCGCCACCTACGGCAACGCCGGCTTCCTGCGCGAGCAGGTCTGCAAGTACATGTGTCCCTACGCGCGTTTCCAGAGCGCGATGTTCGACCGGGACACCATGATCGTCACCTACGACACGCGGCGCGGCGAGCCGCGCGGCCCGCGCTCGAAGAAGGCGGACCCCAAGGCCCTCGGTCTGGGCTCGTGCGTGGACTGCACGCTGTGCGTGCAGGTGTGTCCCACCGGCATCGACATCCGCAACGGCCTGCAGTCCGACTGCATCGGCTGCGCGGCCTGCATCGACGTGTGCGACGACGTGATGGACAAGGTGGGCTACCCGCGCGGGCTGATCCGCTTCTCCACCGAGAACGGCCTGGACAACGGCTGGAGCACGCGGCAGATGCTGCGGCGCGCCTTGCGGCCCCGGGTGCTGATCTACACCGCGATCCTGGGCGCCATCACCCTGGCCGTGGGTCTGAGCCTGTTCCTGCGCACTCCCTTGAAGGTGGACGTGATCCGCGACCGCGGCGCCCTGGCCCGCATGGTGGAGCAGGGCCGCATCGAGAACGTGTTCCGCCTGCAGATCATGAACGCCACCGAGTCACCGCAGCGCTACGCCATCGGCGTCTCGGGTCTGCCGGGCATCGCGCTGGATTCGAGTGCCGAGGTCGAGGTGCTCTCCACCGAGGTGCGTGCGGTGGCGGTGCGGGTGCAGATCCCACCCGATGCCGCGAGCCCCGGCTCGCACCCGATCCATTTCGACATCCGTGCCATCGGCGACGAATCGATCCACGTCTCCGAAAAGGCGGCCTTCCTCGTGCCGCGCTGATCCGACCCACCTTCCCGAAGGAGCTCTCTCATGAACCCGTCCAGCTCTCCCGCCGTGGCAGCCCCTGTGCCGCCGGTGTCCTGGTGGCGCGTGCCGCACATGTGGCTGGTGGTGGGCGGCCCGCTCGTGGTGGTGGTGGCCAGCCTCATCACCGCCTTCATCGCCGTCAACAACGCCGACCCGGTGCTCGACAAGGCCGTGTTCGAGCGCGACCGCGAAGCCGCCCAGGCTCTGGAAGGGCAGGCCAAGGCGCAAGCCCTGATCAAGCTGCAGCCCGCGCACCAGGCGCGCAACCACGCGGCCTCGCCGGTGGTGCCGAAGGAAGAATGACATGAGTGCCCGCCACTGGATGGCCATTGCCTGGCCGGCTTTCCTGCTCGCGGCGGTGCTGGAGATGATCGTCTTCGCCGTGGTGGACCCCGGTGACCTGCACGGGCTCAGCGGCGAGCCCTTGGGCTGGACGCGCCTGGCGGTCTACACCGTGTCGTTCTTCGTGTTCTGGGCCGTGACGGCTGCGGCGAGCGCGCTCAGCCTGATGCTGGCTATCCGCAGGTCTGGGGATTGACGATCTGGCGCAGGCCGTCGGTGTTCTTGATGTGCACGTAGCGCTGCTTCACATCGATGATGCCGTCCTCCACGAACTTGGAGAAGGTGCGGCTCACCGTTTCGAGCTTCATGCCCAGGTAGCTGCCGATTTCCTCGCGCGTCATGCGCAGCACCAGTTCGGACTGCGAGAAGCCGCGCGCATGCAGGCGCTGCACCAGGTTGAGCAGGAAGGCCGCCAGGCGTTCTTCGGCGCGCATGCTGCCCAGCAGCAGCATCACACCGTGGTCGCGCACGATCTCGCGGCTCATGATCTTGTGCACGTGGTGCTGCAGGGTGGTGAACTCGCGCGAGAGCTCCTCGACCTGGTCGAACGGCATCACGCAGACCTCGGCATCTTCCAGCGCGACCGCATTGCACGAGTGGTGATCGCTCACGATGCCGTCCAAGCCGATGATCTCGCCCGTCATCTGGAAGCCCGTCACCTGGTCGCGGCCGTCGGCTGTGGTCACGCAGGTCTTGAAGAAACCCGAGCGCACCGCATACAGCGACGTGAACTTGTCACCCACATTGAACAGCGAAGTGCCGCGCTTGATGCGGCGGCGCTTCGAGATCACCTTGTCCAGCTTGTCCATCTCGTCGGGATTCAAGCCCATGGGCAGGCACAGTTCGCGCAGGTTGCAACTCGAGCACGCGACTTTGATGGTTTGAGCGTCCATTAGAGAAAAGTCCGGGTTCGCAAAAGGTTACAGCATACCCCCCAATGGTGTCGAACCCCCATAGGCGCAGCGGATCAGTTCACCACCTTTTGACCAGGATCAAGGGAAAACCGATCAGTCTGTCGCACAGTGAAGGCCTTGATGGAGATCCGATCTTGAGCCACGCCATTTCTGAGGAGCTTCTGCGGCGCTTTGACGTGCCGGGGCCGCGCTACACCTCTTACCCCACCGCCGACCGGTTCGTGGAGGCGTTCACCGAGAACGACTACGTGCAGGCCCTGGAGCAGCGCCGCGCGGGTTCCATGGCGCTGCCGCTGTCCCTGTACGTGCACATCCCGTTCTGCGAATCGGTCTGCTACTACTGCGCCTGCAACAAGGTCATCACCAAACACCATTCGCGCGCGGCCGAGTACCTGCACTACCTGGCGCGCGAGGTCGAGCTGCAGGTGGCGCACCTGGGGCCGGGCCACAGCGTCTCGCAACTGCACCTGGGCGGCGGCACGCCCACCTTCCTGTCCGACGCCGAGCTCGAAGCCCTCATGGCCATGCTGCGGCGCCATTTCAAGCTGGTGGCCGGCGGCGAGTACTCGGTGGAGGTGGACCCGCGCACCGTGACCGAAGAGCGCCTGAAGACCCTGGCCCGCCTGGGCTTCAACCGCCTGAGCTTCGGCGTGCAGGACTTCGACCCCGCCGTGCAGAAGGCCGTGCACCGCGTGCAGCCCGCCGAACAGGTGTTCGAGCTCGTCGCCGCGGCGCGGCGCATCGGGTTCGAGTCGGTCAACGTGGACCTGATCTACGGCCTGCCGCTGCAGACCCCCGCGTCCTTTGCGCGCACGCTGGCGCAGGTGAACGAGCTGCGGCCCGACCGCATCGCGCTCTACGCCTACGCGCATCTGCCCTCGCGCTTCAAGCCGCAGCGGCGCATCTCGGCGGGTGACCTGCCCAGCGCGGGCGACAAGCTGGGCATGCTGTCGATGTCGCTCGACGCGCTGATCGACGCCGGCTACGTCTACGTGGGCATGGACCATTTCGCGCTGCCCAACGACGCGCTGGCCGTGGCCAAGCGCCAGGGGCGCCTGCACCGCAACTTCCAGGGCTACAGCACGCAGCCCGACTGCGACCTGATCGCGCTTGGCGTGTCCGCCATCGGGCGCATCGGTGCCACCTACAGCCAGAACGCGAAGACGCTGGAGGAATACCGCGACCTGCTCGACCAGGGCCGGCTGCCCATCGTGCGCGGGCTGGCGCTCACGCGCGACGACCTGCTGCGCCGCGCCGTGATCATGGCGCTCATGTGCCAGGGCGAAGTGCAGTTCGAGTCGATCGAACTCGGGCACCTGATCGACTTCAAGACCTATTTCGCGCGCGAACTCGACGTGCTCGAAGGCCTGGCTGCCGAAGGCCTGGTGCGCCTGAGCCCGGGCGGCATCCAGGTCACCGAGGCTGGGTGGTTCCTGGTGCGCGCCATCGCCATGGTGTTCGACAAGAACCTGCAGGTCGACCTTGACCGCGCGCGCTTCTCGCGCATCATCTGAGGCCATGCAAACCTCCATGGCGATCACGGCGCTCTTCATGGGCCTCGTGGGCGGCCCGCACTGCGTGGCCATGTGCGGCGCGGCCTGCGCCGGCATCGGCCGCGCGGCCGGCGCGCGCAGCACCCAGGCCCTGCTCGGTTTTCAAGTGAGCCGCATGGTGGGCTACGCGCTGTTCGGCGCCTTCGCGGCCGGCTCGGTGCAAGGCCTGGCCTGGCTGGGCACCAACACCGCCGTGCTGCGGCCGGTGTGGACCATGTTCCATGTGGCCGCGCTGCTGCTCGGCGCGGTGCTGCTCTGGCGCGCCAGGCAACCCGCCTGGATCGAGAACCTCGGGCAGCAGGTGTGGCGCCGTGCCCGGCCCGCCATGGTGAAACTGGGGCCGCGCGCACCCATGGTGCTGGGCGTGGCCTGGGCGCTCATGCCCTGCGGCCTGCTGTATTCGGCATTGCTGGTGGCCTCGCTCTCAGCCAACGCGCTGGAAGGCGCGGCCATCATGGCCCTGTTCTCGATCGGCACTTCGGTCTCGCTCACGGCCGGGCCGTGGCTGCTGCTGCGCCTGCGCGGCGCGCGTTCGGGCGGCTGGGGCATCCGCCTGGCCGGGCTCGCCCTGGCGCTCACCTCGGGTTGGGCGCTGTGGATGGGCATCATCCAGCCCACCGGGCTGTGGTGCCTTTGACGGGCCTCTGAGCGCTCAGGCCTTGGGCGCCGCGCGGCCGGGCAGGGTGGCCAGCACCAGGCCGAGCAGGGCGATGCCAAACGCCACACCCTGCAGGAACGTCAACCGCTCGCCCATGAACAGCACACCGATCGCCGCCGCGCTGATCGGCAGCATCACCGTGAACACGCCGGCCTGGGAGGCGGGCACCTTCTTGAGCCCGGTCATCCACAGCCACACCGTCCACACGCTGGCGGCCAGCGCGTAGAACACCAGCAGGCCCCAGACGGGCAGGGCGACCGTGGAGAAATCGAACGTCCACGCCGCCCACAGGCCGAACGGCGTGACCAGCGCGAAACCCCAGAGGTTGATGACGGCCGAGATGCGCTTGGGGCCCAGGCCTTCGGTGAGGTGCTTGCCGATCACCACGTAAGAGGCCTCGCACACCACGGCGGCGAACACCAGCAGGTTGCCCAGCAGCGCCTTGCTGATACCGAACGGGCCGGTGGTGTCGGCCACCACCGCGCCGGCATCCACCTTCTGCAACGAGAACAGCCCGATGCCCAGCGCCGCGCAGGCGATGCCCGCCACGCTGCGCCAGCCGATGCGCTCGCGCAGGAACAGCCAGCTCAGCAGGGCCACCACGGCCGGGATCGACGACATCACCACGCCCGCGGCCACGGCGGTGGTCATGCTCACGCCGAACAGCATGCAGATGGAGAACAGGAAGTTGCCCAGGAACGATTCGAGGAACAGCAGGCCGCGCGTGCGAGGCGACATCGGCGGTTCGTCGGCCGGTTTCTTCAGCCAGTTCCACATCGCCAGGCCGCCGATGCCAAAGCGCAGCCAGGCCAGCAGGAACACGGGGAACACCAGCACCAGCGGCTTGGAGAGGGCCACGTAGCTGCCCACCAGCGACATGCTTAGGGCCAGGCACGCATAGGCCCACCAACGGTTCGGGGAATTCACGGTTTTTGACGTGTGTGCACGAAAGTGGGTCGCATCATGCCTGAAGCGCTGAAGGCCATTTCGGGATGGGAGATGTTTGTTTTGCAATATGAAAACACGAATTGTTGCGATGCAAGAAAATTTCTCAATGCAAGAAAATGATTTCTACATTGAGAAATTTGAATAAAAGAATGTTGAAAAATAACAAGAAATTTTTTCTCTTATATAAGACATAAGAGCTTTCAAAACTCTTCTATAAGACTTAAAGTCTTCTCAACGGCACCGCGTTTGCATGCAAGCCAGCCGCCCCGATCCATCAACCTCACGGAGTATTCAAATGCCGCAATCCCTGACCGAGCAACTGAGCCGCGCCCAACAGATCGAAGCCCTGGAAAAAGACTGGGCGACCAACCCGCGCTGGAAGGGTGTGAAGCGCGGCTACTCCGCCGCCGACGTCGTGCGCCTGCGCGGCAGCATGCAGATCGAGCACACGCTGGCCAAGCGCGGCGCCGAGAAACTGTGGGACAAGGTCAACGGCGGCGCCAAGAAGGGCTATGTCAACGCCTTCGGCGCCATCTCCGCCGGCCAGGCCATGCAGCAGGCCAAGGCTGGCCTGGAAGCCGTGTACCTCTCGGGCTGGCAAGTCGCCGCCGACGGCAACACCTCCGAAACCATGTACCCCGACCAGTCGCTCTACGCCTACGACTCGGTGCCCACCATGGTTCGCCGCATCAACAACACCTTCAAGCGCGCCGACGAAATCCAGTGGGGCCGTGGCATCGAGCCGGGAAGCCCTGAATTCATCGACTACTTCCTGCCCATCGTGGCCGACGCCGAAGCCGGTTTCGGCGGTGTGCTCAACGCCTTCGAGCTGATGAAGAACATGATCGCCGCCGGTGCCGCTGGCGTGCACTTCGAAGACCAGCTGGCCGCCGTGAAGAAGTGCGGCCACATGGGTGGCAAGGTGCTCGTGCCCACGCAAGAGGCTTGCGAGAAGCTGATCGCTGCGCGCTTCGCTGCCGACGTGATGGGTGTCTCCACCATCGTGCTGGCCCGCACCGACGCCGAAGCCGCCAACCTGATCACCAGCGACCACGACGCCAACGACAAGCCCTTCCTGACCGGCGAGCGCACGCAAGAAGGTTTCTACCGCGTCAAGAACGGCCTGGAGCAAGCCATCAGCCGCGGCGTGGCCTATGCCCCGTACGCCGACCTCGTGTGGTGCGAAACCGGCGTGCCCGACATCGGCTTCGCCCGCGAATTCGCGCAAGCCGTGCAAGCCGCTTGCCCCGGCAAGCTGCTGTCGTACAACTGCTCGCCCTCGTTCAACTGGAAGAAGAACCTCAACGACAAGCAGATCGCCTCGTTCCAGGAAGACCTGGCTGCGCTGGGCTACAAGTACCAGTTCATCACGCTGGCCGGCATCCACATCAACTGGTTCAACACCTTCCAGTTCGCCCACGCGTATGCCCGCGGCGAAGGCATGAAGCACTACACGGAAATGGTGCAGGAACCCGAATTCGCCGCACGCGACAAGGGCTACACCTTCGTGTCGCACCAGCAGGAAGTGGGCGCGGGTTACTTCGACGACGTGACCACGGTGATCCAGGGCGGTTCTTCGAGCGTGAAGGCGCTGACGGGATCTACCGAGGAAGAGCAGTTCCACTGAGTTGAATCCCTCGCGAAGAGGAGACAGAAAGAGAAAGCCGCCCTTCGGGGCGGCTTTTTTGTTTCTGGCGGACAGACGGCTTTGCGAGAAAGCGGTGAACTTCCGAGACATGAGCGTTGGGCTAGACTTCGGCTGTCGGCCAGAAGCGGGCTTTCAAGGGCGCGTCGACATGACGCGCCAGCTCCGACGTCGCCATTCCTGCAGCGTGCCTGTTCTGCGGTGTTGGGCGTCCTCAATGCAAGAGCAACTTGGCCGGAGGAGGCAGAACATGGCTAGCGCACTTCCCCAACTCGCTGGGGGCACCTTCTTGAGCGATGGTGGCCTTGAGACAACGCTCGTTTTTCTCGACAAGATTGAATTGCCGCACTTCGCTGCGTTCGTGCTACTGGACGACGAGCTTGGCCACGAGCGATTGAAGAGCTATTACGTTCCGTACCTCGAACTCTGTGGAGAGACGCCCGGGGCTGGCTTCATACTCGAAACACCTACGTGGCGCGCCAGTTCCGATTGGGCCACTCTGCTGGGCATTGATGCCGCGCGCCTGCGAGCACTCAACATCCAGGCGGCGCAGATGATGTGCTCTATGCGTTCGCGCTGGGTGCCACGCCTAAGTGGGCCAATCGTTGTCAGTGGTGTCATCGGTCCGCGGGGAGACGGCTACATTGCTGACGCACCCGACAGCGTGGATGACGCCGCCGACTATCACTACCTGCAGGCTGAGGCGCTTGCCGCTGGCGGGGTCGACATGCTCGCTGCCGTCACAATGACCACCTCGGCCGAGGCTCTGGGCATCTCCATGGCTGCGCAGCGTGTGGGATTGCCCGTCGCTATTTCATTCACGGTTGAGATAGACGGCCGACTACCCAGTGGCGAGGCGCTGGGTGATGCCATTGAAAGAGTGGACGCGTCCGCTCCGCCGGCCTACTTCGCCATCAACTGTGCGCATCCAACGCATTTCGAGAATGCATTGGCTACCAGCGGGCCGTGTATCAGCCGCATCCACGGTGTACGTGCCAACGCCTCGACGAAGAGCCACGCTGAACTTGATGAATCTACCGAACTGGACATCGGCGACCCGACGGACCTTGCTCAACGGTACCGGGGCCTAAAAGGTGTCTTGCCGCAGTTGAACGTTCTGGGCGGCTGCTGCGGGACCGACTGGCGCCACCTTCGCGCTGTGCGGGATGCCTGGGTCAGCTAGGTGTGAAGTCTCAAGAGGTTGTTCATCCATCTCGGATTTGGGAAGCTGTGGTTACCAGGCCAGGCAACTCAAGTCAGGAGAGACGGATGAACAGCCATAAGCATGCGCGATTGACGCCCGCAGGTCGAGCCCTGTTGGTCCAGAGGGTTCTCAACGGAGGGGGGAGCATGGCGGTGGCCACCCAGGCCATGGGCGTGAGCTGCCGCACCAGCTTCAAGTGGCTGGCTGTAGCGCATCGCCCGCGAGTGCGGTCGCAACTTGGCCGCCGTGGCCCGGCACATGGCCCGCCTGGGCTTGAGCCGCTTGAGCGCCTTGCAACCGCGCGTGCCAGTGTGCCGCTATGAACGGGTCAGCCCTAGCGAGTTGCCGCGCCCGAACGACCGCGCGCGAAGAACTGGCGCGATTTTCCTGACCAATTTCTCCCACTTAAGTTCTGCCTTTTGGGCAAGCTAGCGCTCGTGCCTGCGTATGCGCCAAGCGGCATGGTCCATCCAGAAGAAACATGAACATCAGTCAAACATCTGTCACAAACACCACTGCTACGGCAAGCAGCGCCACAAGCGCAACGACCCAACAGCAGGCAACCCAAGCCGCATCGGCCATTGACCCCACCACGGCGGCCTTGAAGAAGGCCGATGCGCGCGTGCAGAAGCTGCTCGACAGCACGACTGCGAGCATCTCGGGTCTTGGAAAATTCAAGGCTGCGGTCGCCAATACTCAGACAACAGCCAAAGCGCTGAGTGCGCTCAAGGACACCAGCGCCGTCGCAGACGTCAAAAAGGCGCTGGATGGCTTTGCCTCGAGCTTCAACACCGTCGTTGCGGAAACCAAATCTCTGACGGCGGACGCCAGTGGCACCGCGCGCATCAGCAGGGCCATGAATCGGGCCGTGAATGCGGACCTGTCCAAATTGGGGGACCTCCGCGCGATGGGCTTCACCAATGGCACTGATGGTTCATTGAAGATTGATTCTGCCAAGCTGGAGGCGGCATACAAAGCCGACCCGAAGGGTGTTCAGGAAACCTTGGCCAAGCTTGGGAAGCTGGCTGAGAAGACGGCGGAGAAAGAGCTTTCAGGAGATGGACGAATCGCGGGCGCCATGGACAAGCTCAAGGGCCAGGCCAACAACTTCATGTTGCAGCAGAGCGCCATCCTGAAGGTGTCGCAGACGTTTTCGCAACAGAACATTGGGGGCGGCTACTTCGCGTCCCTCATGTCTGCATACAACACCAACTATTGATCGGCTGCTGGCTTTCCGGCGCGAGACAGGTGCGTCGCTGCCGGGTGAGCCACGTCGGGTGAGCAGCTTTGCCCCCGGAGGTCAGTTCTACCTGATGAGGACAAACAATGCCCGCCGGAGCCCGAAAGTCTGTCGAGGGGCACGCGGGGAAACTAGATGGAGTGCAGGCGTATTCCGGCCTTGCTGAACAATTGGTCCGACGCGTTGAGCAGTTGATCCAGCGTTCATGGTCACAAGTATCTGAACTCGTGCTGTGCATTGGCGGCAAGGGAGTTCGGAGACTAGACTTTCGGTAATGGCCATGAGCGGAAGTTGCATGCCAGAATTTTCAAGAGTCTGGAGGACGAAAGTGGACATTGCCGTTCGACCGCTGAGTGAGAGCGACAAAATTCGTCTTGCCGTGGCTGCCTCCAACCCTTGGGTAAGTCGGCACCGAGGCACTTGCAGCGACTTCCTGCGTTGGCCACATTCACTGCACAGTGGGAAGGTCTGCGTTGCGCAAGACCATGACCATCTGATCGTCCAGGTCCCTCACCATCCAACCGTTGATGGAGGTCCGCAGTACCTTGTGCTGATGGATGGTGCTCTTGCGGGACTGCTGTGGCGACCAACGGCCTATGCCTTCACGTTCGTGGCCCCCCATCTTTGGCGGCGTCTTGATGAGATTCGTGCGTTCGCGTGGAAAGCACTGCAGATGCCGGACCTGCATTGGGGCGGTCTACCTCATGAAGCCATGCCGGTGTTCGAGCGTGTTCGCCCAGACCTCGTGACAGAACCCGAAGAAGACGACCAGTTCTTGCGGGGGCTTGACCCAAACTATCCTCCTCGCACGAAACTCTGACCCGCTTTGGGCCCGGTCCAGCCTGAGCCAGGATGACGTCCATTGGCCAGAGGCCGACATCCGAAAATGAACACGGGCACAGATCACGTTGCCCCGGTTTCCATAGCCCGCCCCGTTGGGAGGAGGGTGGGTGCGGTAGCTCCACGGACTCCCGGCCACACAGCGCTACAGGCCTATGTTCGAGATCCCCTATGACCAGCAGAATCAACACCTTCCAGTTCGCCCACGCGTATGCCCGCGGCGAAGGCATGAAGCACTACACGGAAATGGTGCCGGAACCCGAATTCGCCGCACGCGAGAAGGGCTACACCTTCGTGTCGCACCAGCAGGAAGTGGGCGCGGGTTACTTCGACGACGTGACCACGGTGATCCAGGGCGGTTCGTCCAGCGTGAAGGCGCTGACGGGTTCGACCGAGGAAGAGCAGTTCCACTGAGTTGAATCCCTCGCGAAGAGGAGACAGAAAGAGAAAGCCGCCCTTCGGGGCGGCTTTTTTTGTTTGACGATGACTCCAGCCCGGTACTTCGCTGGACTGCGCCGTAGCTCGATGAAGCAGGTTTATCAAGGACTTACGCGCGTCCATCATATGCCGGTGCTTTCTGAAACTTGACCCGGTTTTCCCTCGCGCCGCTCCTATCTGGCTCTTGGAATTCGGGTCGTTCCAAGGAGTCATCATGGCGAAGATCAAGCTCACCAAGACCGCCGTAGAGTCGGCGCAACCCCAGGCCAAGGACATCGAACTACGGGATACCGTGGTGCCGGGTTTCCTCTGCAAGATTACCCCGAAGGGCCGTCGGGTGTTCATGCTCCAGTACCGCACGAACTCCGGGCAGCCCCGCAAGCCCTCGCTGGGCCTGTTCGGGGAACTGACCGTGGAGCAGGCCCGCGTCATGGCGCAGGACTGGCTGGCCGAGGTTCGCCGAGGCGGCGACCCCGGCGGCGCCAAGGCCGAGGCGCGCAAGGCGCCCACGGTCGAAGCGCTGTGCAAGAAGTTCATGGAGGACTACTCCAAGAAGCGCAACAAGCCGAGCACGCAGCGCGGCTATCAGGCCGTCATCGACCGCTGCATCGTCCCGCTGATCGGCCGCAAGAAGGTGCAGGACGTGAAGCGGCCCGACATTGCCGGGCTGATGGAGAAACTGGCCTACAAGCCCGCCGAGGCGAACAACGCCTTCGGCGTGCTGCGCAAGATGTTCAACCTGGCCGAAGTGTGGGGCTACCGCCCGGACGGCACGAACCCGTGCCGCCACGTCCCGATGTACCCGCCCGGCGAGGAAACCCGGCTCATCGTGGACGACGAACTGGCGCTGATCTTCCGCCAGTTGGAGAAGCTGGAGGCGGAAGGACTGGAGAACTACGTCATCCCGCTGGCGATTCGCCTGCAATTCGAGTTCGCCGGCCGCCGCTCCGAAATCTGCATGCTTGAATGGGATTGGGTCGATCTGGAGAACCGGCGCGTGGTCTGGCCCGACAGCAAGACCGGCGGCCTCTCCAAGCCCATGAGCGCGGAAGCCTATCGACTGTTCTCGACGGCACCGCGCCGAGAAGGTTGCCCCTACGTCCTGCCTTCGCCCAACGACCCGACCAAGCACCTGACCTTTGGCGAGCACTATGGCGGATGGTGCCGGGTGCTCAAGGCAGCCGGCGTCCCACACGTCGGCACGCACGGCATCCGCCACCGCTCCACGACCGACATTGCCAATTCGGGAGTGCCGACCAAGGTAGGCATGAAGCTGACGGGCCACAAGACCGTGGCGATGTTCATGCACTACGTCCACACCGAGGACAAGCCGGTGCGGGATGCTGCCGAACTGGTGGCGAGTCGGCGGCAGGCCATCACGGGCGCGCGGCGCCCTGCGGAGGCCACGGCATGAGCAAGAGGACGCTTTCGGTGGCGCCCCCCGCTGCCTTGGCGGCCGACTATCCCCGTTCCGCAATTTCCGAGACAGTGTCTGGGAAATTCGGCCTCGCCGAGCTGGCCAAGGTCTTCACGCTGCCGTGGTCGGCCTATGCGCTGCTGATTTCGGTCAAGGATGCCCGCGGATCGGTGGCCGGCATCCCGTCCAGTCGGCTCCGATTGTCGTGCCGGCGTCACGACAATCGGGCGGGCCATCCCTTCTATCTAGGTGCTACACCGGAGACTGGAAAAGTATGCCCGTTTCGGGTATAGTTTGGAGGTCGAAATGACGGTCATCCTCAAGCGCAAGGACTTTGCACGCTGGCAGTCGGGCGAGAAGCTGTCCGATGCCGCGTTGTGCAAGGCGGTTCAGGAGATGGAAAGCGGTCTGATCGACGCGGACTTGGGCGGCTCCCTCTACAAGAAGCGGGTGGCCCGCCCCGGTGGTGGTAAAAGCGGCGGCTACCGCACACTGGTATCGGCCAGGATCGGCAGCCGCTACGTGTTCCTGCATGGGTTCCCGAAGAACGACAAGGCGAACATCACGCAGGACGAGAAGAAGGCGCTGCAATTCGCCGGCAAAGCGTTCTTGCAACTGTCCGGGGAAACGTTATCGAAGGCGTTGCAGTCGGGCGTGTTATTGGAGGTGCATTGTGAGCAAGATCATTGAATCCCTGCGTGACGACCTGGCCACGCTTCATGAAGTGGGTGCGATCAGCAAGGTGACGATGCGCGAGTTCGACGCGATCTGCCCGCCGCCAGTGCGGGAGTTTGGCGCCGAGGACATTAGGCGCCTACGGGAGACGCTGAAATTCAGCCAGCCGGTGTTCGCGCATCACCTGCACACCTCGGCCTCGACCGTGCGCAAGTGGGAGCAAGGTGAAACCCGACCCGCTGGCCCGGCGCTGAAGCTGCTCAACATCATCGCCGACAAGGGGCTCCGGGCGATCCTTTGATTGATCTGCGTTTTCTGCCATAACCACCTAATTTCAGTTACGATCTTTTACGCTATCAAAACGTCGATGGAGGTGACAGATGGCAGAGAAAAGGAACGTGTTTATCAGCCATGTCCATAAGGACGATCATGGGCTCCAAAAGCTCAAAGATCTGCTGGCTCCGAAAGGGATGGATGTAAGGGACTCCTCCATCCATACAGGAAAGTTCAACAACGCCACGGATGAGCATTACATCAAGACGCAGATTCTGGCCCCAGCGATAAACTGGGCGGGCGTATTTATTTGCTACGTCTCACCCCAGACGAAAGATAGCGACTGGGTGACCTGGGAAATCGAATATGCAGCCAAGCAAGGCAAACGTATTGTTGGCATCTGGGAGCATGGTGAGAAGGAATGCGACATTCCTGAGGCACTGAAAGAATACGCCGATGCCTTGGTCGGCTGGAATGGTGACTCAATCATTGATGCGATCAACGGAAAAGATACATGGGAAAAACCCGACGGTGGCGCCTGTGATCCGGTTCCTCTGAAAAGGCATCCCTGCTGATGGCACGTGTCCACTCCTACGTGGTGCGGTACGACAGTGGTTTCGCACCCAATCCCTTTTACGAATACTGCACGCTTGCAACCTGCAAGCCAAATATCCGCAAGGGCGCTGACATCGGTGATTGGGTGGTAGGCAGTGGCAGCAATGATCGAAGTGTTCGGCGAGGCGGGTATCTGGTTTATGCGATGCAAGTCACCGAAACGATGACATTTGATGAATATGGGGCAGATCCACGGTTTGAATCTAAAAAGCCCTATCGCAACGGTAGTCGGAAGCAAAGTTGCGGGGACAATATCTACTTCAGAGCCGCACCAGCGGCCGTCTGGCAGCAACGAGATTCCTTTCACTCTCGCCCCGATGGTTCACTTAATCCTGATCACGTCACTCGCGACACGGGTGTAAACAGGGTTCTCATCAGCAATGACTTCGTGTACTTCGGAGGAGAGGGGCCGGAGTTCCCGGAAGAGCTAAAAGACCAGCAAGGCCGGTCTCTATGCAAAACAGGAATAGGTCTAACTACTTTTGACGATCCAAAACTGATTGCGAACCTAGAGCAATGGGTTCGTAGCTTTGGGCTGAATGGATATCAGGGCGCTCCATTCGAATGGCTGACGCTTCGGAGGTAACCGATGCACAAGGAAGGTTCTCTGCTGCTTTCGGACTACGCTTCGGAAATTGCAGCTACGGATGTACTCAGTCCAACCGATTTCAATCCTGTCCTTCAAGGGCTTTATGGGGAAGTCGGTGGAATAATGTCTACTGTCAAAAAACATGTCCGGGAAAAATCTGCGTACCCTGGTTTCAGAAGGGCGGCGGAAGAAGAATTCGGTGATACGCTTTGGTATTTGGCTGCGATCTGCCGGCGCATGCAAGCTCCACTTGAAGATATCTTTGCCGAGGCGGCGAATCACGGGAACTTCAAGAACATAGGGGCAGCAAGCGACATAGCCGAAGGTGCATTCGCTTACATCGCCATGCCTGTGGCGGCCCCTGCGTCGTTGGACATTACCTTGGTACGCTTGGGGCAGGCGGCCGCAGCTCTGCTGGGAAGTGGGCCTGCGCGCAATGACGTGGTCACCTTCGCGCGAGCCTATCTCGATGCAATCCATGCCGCAGAGTTGGCGTTCTCGGACGTAGCGCGGGGGAACCTCCGGAAAGCTAGGGGTGCATTCTTGGAGCCACAGGCGGTTGACCTGATTGGCCTTGATTTCGATAGCGAGTTTGGAATAGAAGAGCAGCTCCCTAGAGAGTTCAAGATCCGAGTCAATCAACGCGGTAGCGGCAAAAGCTATCTCCAATGGAATGGCGTATTCATAGGTGATCCCCTGACCGACAACATCGCTGACCGAGATGGCTACCGATTTCATGATGTTTTCCATTTTGCATATGCAGCCATCTTGCATTGGTCACCTGTAATACGGGCATTGATCAAGCACAAGCGAAAGAGCCAGTCCAAATATGATGAAGAGCAAGACAGCGGCCGGGCAATCGTCGTTGAGGAAGGGCTTACGGCATGGATTTTCTCTAGAGCCAAGGAATTAAACTATTTTGAGAATCAAGAAAAGGTTTCCCTTGGGATTCTCAAAACCATTGAAGAGTTTGTGAGTGGCTATGAGGTTGAGAAGTGCCCGCTAAAGCTTTGGGAAAAAGCCATCATGGACGGATATTCCGTATTCCGTCAAATCAAGAAAAATCAAGGCGGCTGGATCATCGGCAACCGAAAAGAACGCACCCTACAATATATGCCGCTTGAGTCTTAAGAATGAAAATCCACCCCTTTGTTGAATCAGTTTCCTCGCTGCAATTTGAGGACTGCTTCAATCCTTATTCTGATCGCTGTGAAGTTCATGATCGTCGAGACGCGCCCCGCCGCCGCGCCGCCGCACTTTCCGCATTATTGCGTCGCGCTTCAGAGGAGCCTGTAGATGCGATTTGGATCGGTCGAGATTTGGGGTATCGCGGAGGCCGCCGAACTGGGTTGGCCCTGACTGACGATGTTCACATGAGCCAACATGCCAAACGTTGGAATGTCGATCTGGCTCCAGAACGGCCCACAGTCGGCAATGCCGTAGCCGAGCGAACCGCTGCGGTTATATGGGGAATGCTAGAGCACATTGATGCTCGCATCTTTCTCTGGAATGTTTTCCCACTTCACCCTCATGAATCAGGGGATCCGTTCACCAACCGGCAACACAACGCCCGTGAAAGGCGAGCCGGCGAAGAGCTACTACAACAGCTCATCGTTCTGCTTCGTCCCTCGCGCATCGTCGCCATCGGCAACGATGCTGCCGCAGCCGCTCATCGAATCACGGATAGCGTGCCTGTTATCTGCGTGAGGCATCCGAGCTATGGCGGACAGACGCAGTTTCAAGGGCAAATCTCTGAACTGTATGGACATCCAATGAAGACTGGATCGCTGTTCTGACGAATTGCTCCAGCATTTTAGCGAGCGGATACCGCCCCTTCTATCCAACTCGCCAGGTTTTCACTGATGCAGCGACTGAAAGAGGCTCTGACGCTGGTGGAGGTGCGCACACTGGATCACGTCGTTGTGGCCGGGCAGGAAACAACTTCATTTGCAGAGCGAGGGCTATTGTGAACCGAGGGGGCTGCACAGGCGGCCCCATTTTTTTATTCGCTCCATCAAGCTTACTGAACGCAGTTACTGCAAAATTTCCCGGCTAATCCACAGGCAGAAGCTTTCGACGAAATAAGCTGGAATAGGTTCGGTCGCGTGAAAAAATTGGATCATATTCTCCCTGTTGATAAATTATTTTGGCGGCGGCCCCTGTTGTTGAAAGCGGGAGCACTGTAGCTTTGGGATGGTGTTCGACGAACAATTTATGCTCCTCATAGATCCCCTCCATGCCGCCGACGAACACCGCTGCGCTGAAACGGCGGCTTTCGATCATTGCTTGCCTCATGGCCGTCAAACTGGCTTCTCTGTTGCCATCAACCGCTGGCACCATATGCACGTCGACGAACTCCGCTAGCTCAGGAGGCAATCGACCCTCAAAAAGCTTACTTTGGTAAATCGCCACCCTGTTGCGGTCAAGGTTTGCCTCGCGGGAAAAGAGAGCCAATAGCGGCGTTATCGCCGGATGGCCGCCGCACGTGATTCGTCCAATCGGCAACACTACTTCAACCAAAGCCTTGATTGCTTCCCGTATAGCAAGAACATCGGCGGTGTCGAAAAATACCCGATTGCGATCAGGCAAAGGCACGCTGGCAGATAGAAATATATCTATCATGCGGTGAGCTCCTTCAGAAGTTGTGGCGCCTTCGACATTTGCACGGCCCGGATCGGCAAATACGAGTCAAGCCAATCTAGGTGAGAGAGCCACGTTCTCAGTACACCTCTATTGTCGTAAATCACCCATATTTCTCTCGTCTCAACAGTGGGGTTGGTAATGGCTTCGAACACTTCGTTGATGCGATCAGCGGTTGGTATTCCCACTGCCGGTACGATCGCCAGCGTTCGATTGGACTCGGTTTTGAGAGAAATCCAGCCTTCAATCTGAACACTTGGATCAAGTCCCTCGTCGCGGGCGGCGTCGCAAAAGTTATCGACCAAATATCGGTGGCGGGCGGCAATTGCTGGTGCGCGTAGCCGTTCGACCTCGTCGCAAATTCTCGTCACCAATCCCTTCGTGGCCCAACGCCCCCGCATTGGAATAAATCCAAAGAAGTCCCGACGCCTAAGCTTCATGAAGTGGCTGAAGGACGATGCAGGGTCTTCCTTTTGCCCCGGCCATAGTAGGTGCAAGATTTGCACATTGGTCGCGTTTGCGCGCGCCAATTCTTCAGCCGTCCAACGACCTTCTCTGAAGCCAGGTGTGTCGATCAGCACCACGACATCGGAATCCGACATCCTGTGCCAGAGTTGTGATTGGAAATCTGCGGCTGGAGGCACTGACCTCACGTCGATGAAAACGTCAAAGCCACGAGCATCGAGCGCATCGTACAACCGATCGGCCAGCGGCTGAGACCCTGTTCGTTTGTAACTGATGAAAAGTCGTCGCTCACGTCGCAACAGCCTAAATGTCTCAAGGACTAGCGTAACGAGGCGGGTGATGCCTTCATCGTTGGTGCCCAATACAATAGCATTGACATGTCTGAGCTGCGGCGGAATTTCTGCATGAACCTGGGACAAATCCGAAACGACCGGAGCGATAACGATCGAGTCATCAATCAACTCCGTCACAAGTGCGGTATCGGCAGTGCTTTCCGACGAGCCGAAAAATACTGCCATCACCGGCGATTTTAAGCTGCGGTTAGAGGCGTTGGCATCGCTGAGAAACGTAATTGCGTTGCTCGGAATCCCGAGCCCCTGAAGCGCCAGATCAACGCTACGGCGGAGGCGAGTGTCATGCCCATGGACCGCACCCAGCAGGATAAGCTGGTAGGGTGATCTCATGCTTGAGTTCTCGCTCATCGGCCAGCCATTCCCGCAGCAGTTTCAATCCATCCGCCAATATTTTTCCTGCCATCCTGGCCTATGAAATCGTAACTCAGGCAGTGATTTGACAGTTGGACTACGCTATTCGTTTTTGGTGCTGTGAACCACAGATCACCCTCAGGAATCGCAAGCGTGTAATCTGCGTAGGCCACCCACTTTCCGTCCTTCCACTCGGCGAGATATATGCCGCGATCGGTTCTATAAAGTCCCATCTGCGCCAATGGATCAGCACCCTTTGTAGATGTCGCTTTGTCTTTATTCTGGACACCGTGAATGAAAACGGTTAGCAAGCCGTTTCCCTTGATAACACTGCGAGCAATTTCGTAGCGCACCCATCGCCGTGACCATGTATGGGTTCCAGCAAGGACACAAGTTACCGAAGTATTCTCCAACCCCTTGCGGAGAAAAGTCTTTAGTGCATCGTCACTCTCTTTTTTCGATGCCTCAAACACGCTGCTGTCAAAGAAGCCCCGGCTTTCCTCATCGGATTCCTTCACAACCCAACTGTTGCGGACATTCCAGGCGCGCCATACATCAGGCTCATAGTGAAAAGAAAAGAATGTTCTGCGTGGCATTTTGACTCCATCTATTACACTAAACCCAGGCAAATTTGGATGTAGGTGACCCGCATCCTCCACAGCAAACGACACCTCGCAGGATGCAATTCAGATATTGCCGGTTCATCGTGCCTTTATAGCGTCGCTGACCCAAGTTTCAATATTCGACTTGATGTAGTCATACACATTGGTGCTGGTGGTGTATGGCGGATCGTAGACTTTACCCGTGACAGCTTCTCCATCAACGGTGAGGCCTGTAAACGGATTAGATCCTTTCGACGACTGATTTCCGTCTGAGTCTTTCAGATTGTGGACATGGATGGCGAGTACACCCAGCCCGTCCTTCCAGGCTTTCTTTATCTCGTGTTTGACCCAGCGGCGGCTGGCAGTCTTCTCGCCCACAAGTACGACAAGGCATTCTTTGCCTTTCATGTTGTCGGCGATCCATTTTTTGATGGCATCATCGCCTGCTTTCTTGATTTCTTCCCATTTGTTCGAATCCAGTAGAGGCTGTTTTTCGATAGCTCCGATTTGCCGAACTTGCGACACGCGCCAACTATCCTGTTTATAGTGAAAGCTCAGAAAGCATTTATTCGCCATGACTTATCTCCATTTGTCGTTGGTGCTTCGATGAAGCAAATCTCGAATTGAGGATTGCGATAGTTATTTAACTGAAGTCGTAATTAATCGCTGGCTTGAAATACTTTCTTGTAAATTTCCTTACAAATGATAGCTGAAAGTGTGCGCCTGCGTCTCCGCTTCGCGGACCGCGCTGCTCCAGGTTCGCTATTCGCTCATCCCTGACGGGACTGGCATTCGCCAGCCTTCCACATCCCTGACGCCTCCGGCCCGGCTTCCAGCTTCGGGCCTGCGCGCTTCGCTTGCGTGCGGTCAGCACAAAGGGATGGCCGTTGCCTTGTCCAGCCGTCTCCCCTGACTTCATCACCTTACCCGCGACCGTAGCCCGCTCCCGTGTGCCGTCAAGGCGCGCAGGGCCGTGTCCTCGGCTGCGCCTGCGGGCCGCACCAACCCTGCGCTTGTCTCCTTGACGGCCCCCGTCCGCGCGCTCCTTTGGCCGCGGGCGATGAACTCAGGAAAGACGGTGGCAACAGGGCCAACCGGGTTCCTCGTGCCGACCGCACCGAACAGCCGAAAGGCTGGGCTCCGAATCTAGGAATCCGGTGTGCGGTTTGAACAGCAAACCCTTTTCGTCAGGAGAAATGCAATGCAACTCGCATCCCGATTCGCTTCCCGTTCCCCGTCGCTGCGCAGCGATTACCCGCTGTCCGATGACCAAATCCGCCGTGTGGCCCCGTCCATCTTCGCGGACGCGCCGCACGAAAGCCGTTCCGAACGGTACGCCTATATCCCCACCGCCGCCGTGCTGGCGGAACTACGCAAGGAAGGGTTTGAACCCTTCATGGCAGCGCAAACCCGCGTGCGCCACGACGACCGCCGCGACTACACCAAACACATGCTGCGCCTGCGCCACGCCAGCCAGATCAACGGCGCGGAGGCTAACGAAATCGTGCTGCTGAACTCGCATGACGGCACGAGCAGCTATCAGATGCTGGCCGGAATGTTCCGGTTCGTGTGCAGCAATGGCCTTGTCTGCGGCGACACGGTGGCGGACGTGCGCGTGCCCCACAAAGGCGACGTGGCCGGTTCCGTCATCGAAGGCGCTTACGAAGTCTTGCGCGGCTTCGACCGCGTGCAGGAATCCCGCGATTCCATGCGCGCCATCACCTTGAACGATGGCGAATCCGAAGTGTTCGCCCGCGCCGCGCTGGCCCTCAAGTACGACGACCCCGACAAGCCCGCGCCCATCACGGAATCGCAAATCCTGATGCCGCGCCGCTTTGATGACCGCCGCCCGGACTTGTGGAGCGTGTTCAACCGCACGCAAGAGAACCTGACCCAAGGCGGCCTGCGCGGGCGCAGCGCCAACGGACGCCGCCAGCAAACCCGCCCGGTACAGGGCATCGACCAGAACATCCGCCTCAACCGTGCGCTTTGGCTGCTGGCCGATGGCATGCGCCAGTTGAAAGCCTGAACCCCCACGCGGCAGGGGCAGGCAGCAGCCCTTGCCGCTTCTCTCGCTGCTGCATCCCTAACCGCAAGGAGTTATCACCATGAACGCCGTTACCCAAACCGAAACCCGCGCCATCGAAACTGCCGCGCCGCTGGAAGTGGCCGACCCGAGCAAGAACCTGATTTTGGTTCCACTCTCGCAGTTGCTGCCGCGCCGCTCCAAGCGCAACGCACGCAAGACCCCGCGCCTGTCCATTCCCGAACTGGCCGCGAGCATCGCCCGCATCGGCCTGCTGCAAAATCTCGTCGTCATCCTCGCCGCCGATGGCGAGCAGTACGAAGTGGTGGCCGGCGACCGCCGACTGACCGCGTTGAAGCTGCTGGCGAAGAAGAAGCGCATCCCTGCCGACTACGAAGTGGCGTGCCTGCTGGTGCCCGATGCTTCGGCCCGTACCGTCAGCCTCGCGGAAAACCTGCTGCGCGAGCAGATGCACCCGGCCGACCAGTTCGAGGCGTTCGCCGCACTGGTCAAGGAAGGCCGCCCCATCGAAGACATTGCCGCCGACTTCGGCGTGACCCCGCTGGTGGTGCAGCGCCGTCTCAAACTCGCCAACGTCTCGCCGCGCCTGCTGGCCGACTACCGCGCCGGAGCCGTCACCCTGGAACAGTTGATGGCCCTGACCATCACCGACGACCACGCCGCGCAGGAAAGCGCGTTCTACGGTGCGCCAGAATGGCAGCGTGGCGCGTCCGCGCTGCGCGAACGCCTGACCGAACGCGAAATCGACGCCACGCATCCGCTGGTGCGCTTCGCCGGGCTGGACGCCTACACGGCGGCGGGCGGCGGCATCCGCCGCGACCTGTTCGCGGAAGGCGATGCCGGAACCTACCTGACCGACGCCACGCTGCTGGAAACGCTGGTGCGCGGCAAGCTGGATGCGCTGGCTGGGGACGTGCGCGCCGAGGGTTGGGCGTGGGTCGAAGCCGTGCCGCACATGAGCTACGCCGAGCGGCAGGCGTTCCAGAACGCACCGCGCCAGCGCCGCGAACCGAGCGCCCGCGAAGCCCGCCGCATCGCCTCGCTGCAAACCCGCCTCGACAAGATCGACACCGAACTGGAAGAAGCCTACGACGCCGAGGACGAGGACAAGACCGAAGCGCTGGAACCGCGCCGCGAACAGGTTGCCGGGGAACTGCAAGCCGTGGAGGAAGCCTTGCAGGGCTACGCCCCGGATGTGCGCGCCGTGGCCGGCGCCATCGTCACCCTCGACCGCAGCGGCGAAGCCGTGATTCATCGCGGGCTGCTGCGCGAGGCAGAAGCCAAGGCGCTGCGCACGCTGGAACGCTTGCGGCAGGGTTTCGGCAGCGCGGAAGGCGAGGCCGGGAACGACGACGAAGGCGAGGACACCGAGCAGCCCAAGGCCGCGAGCCTGTCCGACCGGCTGGCGCAGCGGTTGAGCGCGCACCGCACCGCCGCGCTGCAAATCGAAGTCGCCCGGCATCCGCAAGTCGCGCTGGCCGCGCTGGTGCATGGCATGGTGCAGAGCGTCTTGCAGGACAACCACTACGGCCACGACTTGCCGCTGGGCGTGAGCCTGAAAGTGCAAGACCGGCTGGAAGGCATGGCCCCCGACTGGCCCGAGTCGCCCGCCGCCGTCGCCCAGCGCGAGTTGCAGCAGGTCGCGGGCGAAGCGCTGCCGCAGGACAGCGCCGAACTGTTCGTCGCGCTGCTGGCGATGGAGCAAGGCGAACTGGTGCGGCTGCTGGCGGTATGCGTAGCGGCGACCGTGGACGTGGTGACGCCTCGCGCCACTGCGCACCAGCCGGGCGCGGAACTGGCGCAGGCTGTGGGGCTGGACATGGCCGCATGGTGGCAGCCCACCGCAGACGGGTATTTCCAGCATGTGCCGAAGGCCGCGATTCTGGAAGCCGTGGGCGAGTTCGCACCGTCGCACGCTGCACGGCTGGCGAAGTTGAAGAAGGCCGACATTGCCAGCGAAGCGGAACGGCTGGCCGATGGTACGGGCTGGATGCCCGCCATCTTCCGCACCGAAAGCCCGCAACAGGACGCGCAGGCCGTGGCAGTGGATGCGGGCGCCGAAGCGCCGGAGGAAGTCGCCGCCGTGGCGGATGAGCTGCCGCAGGCCGAGGCACTGGCCGCGTGATCCTGCACCGCAGATAGCGCCCCGGTTCCGGCCGGGGCGCTTCACGCCAAGGATTCCTATCATGAGCCGCAACACCACGGACCGCCCGCGCATGGCGGCGATCTATGCCCCCGGTACGGTACGCGCCCGCCGCTGGCACGGCGATGGCGACGTGCGCGGCTACCGTCCGCCGCGTGGCTGGACGGCCCGCGCCGACCTGACCGACCTACATCCCATTACCGGCCACACCTTGCCGCGTGCCGCGTGGTGGATTGTCGAAACCAAGGAATAACGAGCAGCACCGGCCCCAAGCCGTTCCGCCTTGGGGCCGGTGGTCAAAAATCCGGGGCGTCGGTGGCCGCGCCCGGTTCCAACGTCGAAGTCAAAATCGCCCCGTTGCCGCCTTCGTCCAGGCGGCAAGGGGGCGGACGTGCAAGTGCCTTGCACGCGACACGTCCATCGGTGCCCGCTGGCGCGGGCAAGGTTTCGATGGCGCCCCGCCGCAATGGGCGGGGCTTGTAGGGCTACGCCCCGGCTTGCTGCGGCAGGTTGTGCGATAGCGTGCCGTCCCCGACGCTGGCGATTCGCGCCTGTACGTCACGAAGGGCGATTCACCGACACGCCACCCGGCCTCGCTATGGAGCATCCACACCACGCCTCAAGCATGTGGTCGCGCGCTGCGGCAGGGGCGCTCTGGCCTTGTCGTCGGGGCTTTGACCTGGTTCGCGTCAGGGCGCAAGCCGGTGCAGCCGTCACGCGGGGATGCCGAGTCGGCCATGTCTCCTTTCGGGGGCGGGCGGCCCGTGCGTCCTTGGCTTGTCGTGAATCCTGGCGAGGGAACGGCTACGCCTTGGGCTTCATGGCCGCAACCTTCCAGCGAAAACAATTTCCCCGCCGCTGCGCGGCTTCCTCGCGCGGCAAATTCTTTTCGCTTCCAGGTTCTCCACGGTGTTGCGACCGCTGCGCGGTGCGGCCAGCCCATCCCCCGCCGGCCGGATCACAACAAGGACGCACTGGCGCGACCTTGTTCAACCCGAAAGGAGAAACATCATGGCTAACATCGGCACCTTCACCGCAGAGAAAGACGGCTTCACCGGCCAGCTCCGCACCCTGACCCTGAACGTCAAGGTCAAGCTGGTTCCCAACGACAAGGGCGACAGCGAGAACGCCCCCGACTTCCACCTTCAGGCGGCCGGCCACGAGATCGGCGCGGCGTGGAAGAAGACCAGTGAGGCCGGGCGCGAGTACCTGTCCGTGAGCATCGACGACCCTTCGTTCCCGGCGACGGTCTATGCCCGCCTGATCGAGAACGAGGACGGCACGCACGACCTGATCTGGTCGCGCAGCAAGCCCAAGGCAGCCTGACGGCCGCCCACCGCGCCCCGTCCATTGCGGCGGGGCGCCGTGCTGCTGGCGCAGCACGTCACGCACGCGCCTACGGCGTGTCGCGTTCCTTCAACACCGCCTCCAGCTCCTGGCGCACCTGCGCCAGAAGCTGATCGGCCCTGCGCGTGCTGTCGCCGGCATAGGCCAGCGTCAGCAACGTGAGCGGATGCACGTCCATGACCTCGCACAGCTCGGTCAGCTTGTGCATGGTCGGGCTCTTCAGGTCGCGCTCCAGCAAACTCAGGTAGGTACGGCTGGACACGTCGGAGAACGCTTCCTGGCTCAAGCCGCGCGCTTTCCTGACCGTCCGTATTGCTGTCGCCAATGAGTCTTTCGCCGCCACCTATGGTTTTCCTTAGAAAACCAAGATGACAGCCGATTGCGCACTATAGGGCTACAAACTATAGTGCGCATTTGGTGTCGTTGATTTCCGTATTCGTGCCTTTGCAGAAATCCGCATGGGCGGATTCCGACAGAATCTGGGAACCGCATCTGTGTCTTTCCTGGCCTGCGCAATTCCGCTTCCGCGTTTCCGTGCATGTACGGATTCGATGGCTTGCGCCTTCGTGCTTTCCCGCCAAAGCACGCATCCGCTTCGGCGGTTCCGCGCTTCGGTGGAAAATCGTATCCGTGCATCCTCGGATGCGTGGGGATTCGGGCCATGACCCAGCCGCTCGTCACCGCTGAACAGCGGGCGCAACTGCTCGCCGTCGGCGCGGCACGCGCCGCTGGCCGAAGCATCGACCCAATGCCGGCGGTGCGACTGTTCACCCCCGACGCGCACGCCACCTGGCTGCTGGCCGCGCTCGACCCGGCCGATGGCGATACGGCATGGGGGCTGATCGACCTGGGAATAGGCATGCCCGGCCTGGGCCATGTGAAGCTGTCCGATCTGGCGTCCATCGTCGGGCCGCACAAGCAACCTGTGATGCGCGATCGCTACTTCCAGCCCGTGCGGCGGCTGTCGGAGTACCTGCGGCTGGCCGAGGAAAACGGTTCGATCACCGACTGAGCAGTCCCAGCCAACGACGGCGCATTCTGACTATTTCAGTCTTACCCAAGACCTGATTGGTCTGAATCCGCACTCTTGCACCGAAGCGGTGCGCTTCTGATGCAAACAGTCATGATCTATGGCGCGGGCTGCTGCACGGTGCTCCATGCTGCGCACCATTTTTGTGGCGCGCAACCGTCGCATTCAGACGATTTCCGCAATGCCCTGGAGCCAATCGGTCTTGACACCGCAGTTACAGAGTACCCCGATTTCGATGACGACTTGATGGCGACTCGATAGCTCCCGCACAGCGGAATCCGTGGCGACGTTCCTGCTGAATGACAGGAGGCTGCGTCATGGCTGACCCGAGCGCCGAACACTGGTATCCGACCGCCGCGTATCTCTACATGCTGCACCTCGACGGCCCCGCGCTGGCGTGGGAATACCTGCGTCGCCACCCCGACTACCGCCGCGACTGGCTGCGCCGCCGCCGCCGGCCAGAGGCCGCCGCGCGCTGGGGACTGCGCCTGCTGGAAGATCCCGCCCTGGATGCGCGCGACGCGCACCCGGCCTGGTTCCCCGATCACGATGCGGTAGTGCAGCTCTACCCGGACGCCGACCCGCCGCCCGACGCGGTGGCTTTCGCGTTCTGGTGCCTTCCCGGCCAGAAGCACCTGATCCACGACGGCAAGCGCCTGGTGCTGCTGACACGCTGGCTGGGCTGCTGCCTGCGGCTGGTGATCGCTCCCGGCCTGGCCGACGGCATGGCTTACGCCTATGCCATTCGCGCCTGCGCCGCATCCTGCGGACGCTATCAGGCGCTGGCGGCCGAACTGGACAAGCTGGCCGCCGCTGGCGATGCAGCGCCAGCGGGAACGGCACGGTCGCGGCCGGCACCCGCTGCGCTGCTGGAGTTGAACACGCTCCAGGCGCTCGACGGCACCCTCGCGGGCGCGTCCCTGCGCGACGTGGCCGAAGGGCTGTTCGGCGTCGATGCTGTCGCCGCCGACTGGTACGCCGATAGCGCCTTGCGCGCCCGCGTGCGGCGACTGGTGCACCGGGGCGATGCGCTGATGCGCGGCGGCTATCGCCGCCTGGCACAGCTTCCGCCCGTTGCACAGGGACGCGCTGCATCCCCTGCAAAACGTCCCTGAGCAGGAAGCCTTGCTTTCTTGAAAGTGCCTCTATCCGGCCGCGTGGTGTGGCCGGGCTTGATGGAGGTACATCCCATGCGACCCGCTCCCTTGCGGCCTGCCGCCGCTGCTGTCGCTGCGCCCGTGCAGCCCCAACGCTACCTGACCAACGACGAAGCCGCCGAATACCTGCGTCTGTCGCCGCGCACGCTGGAGAAACAGCGCGTGATCGGCGGCGGCCCGAAGTTCCGCAAGTTCGGCCGCCGCGTCATGTACGCGGTGGCCGACCTCGATGCCTGGGCCGACCAGCGCAGCTACGAGGCCACGTCCGACCCGGAATATGCCGAGCGTCACGCGGGCGACTACCGTGATGGCCGCTGATCGTCGGCTCGCCGGTGGCCATCGTCATGTCCAGCCCATCGCTGCCGTCGGGGCAGCGATCGCAGCAGCGGGAACAGCTCGACCTGTTCCGCGCGCTGCCGGGCGACGGCATGGCGCCGCGCGACAGCCAGGACTTGATGGCCTTTCCGTTCTTCTCGCTGGCGAAGTCGCGGCGCACGGCGCCGATCGACTTCCGCAGCGGGAACATCACCATCCGCGTGGAAGGCACGGCCGAGCACGGCATCGCCACGATATGGGATGCCGACGTGTTGATTTGGGCGGCCTCGCAGATCGTGGAGGCGCGCGACGCAGGCATTCGCCCGTCGCGCTGGATACACGCCACGCCCTACGAAATCCTGCGCTTCATCGGGCGCGGCACGTCCTTGAACGACTACCAGCGCCTGAAAGCCGCGCTCGACCGGCTGCAATCGACCAGCGTGGCGACTTCCATCCGCGAAACCACCGGGAGGCGCTTGCACCGCTTTTCGTGGGTGAACGAATGGCGCGAGCTGGCCGACGCCAGCGGCACGCCGCTGGGCATCGAGCTGATCCTGCCGGACTGGTTCTATGCCGGCGTGCTCGATGCCGCCCTGGTGTTGACCATCGACCCGGCCTATTTCCGCTTGAAAGGTGGCATCGAACGCTGGCTGTATCGCCTGGTGCGCAAGCACGGCGGGCGGCAGGAACACGGCTGGCAATTCGACTTCCGGCATCTGCACCGCAAGTCCGGCAGCGCGGCGCGCTTCTCGGACTTCGCCTACGACCTGCGCGTGCTGGTCGCGCGGCAGTCGCTGCCCGGCTACGTCCTGGGCATCGAGTCGATGCCGGACGAGAAGCTGGAACTGCTGACCTTCCGGCCCGTGCCGTTCACGGCACGGGGATAACTGCGGGAAAAGCTGTGGACGGCCTCGTGCTATCAGGAGTGCCGGGTATCGTGCTATCGGGAGTACGCCTATCGTGCTATCAGGAGTACGAAAACGCCGCAAAGCCAGTAACGGCGCGGGTTTGCGACCCCTCTAACTTACCTAACTATAAATCTCTAACTTTTAGTAGAAACGCGTCGTTTCGGTGGACAACCACGAAACGGCACGGCCAGGCCGGCTTTCCAGCAGGGAGGGCCGCGCCATGATCTTCGCGTTTCTCAACCAGAAAGGCGGCGTCGGCAAGACCACACTCGCTACCCACATCGCGGGCGAGCTGGCGATGCGCGGGCTGCACGTCATCCTGCTGGACGCCGACCCGCAGGGTTCTTCGCTGGACTGGACGCAGCGCAGAAGCCAGCAGGGCTTGCCACGGCTGTTCAGCGCCGTGGGCCTCGCCCGCGAAACGCTGCATCAGGAAGCGCCGGAGCTGGCCCGCCGCGCCGATCACATCATCATCGACGGCCCGCCGCGCATCGCCGCCCTGGCGCGTTCCGCGCTGCTGGCGGCCGAGCGCGTGCTGATTCCCGTGCAGCCCAGCCCGTATGACCTTTGGGCCAGCGCCGAGATGGTGGCGCTGATCCGCGAGGCGCAGGTCTTTCGGCCTGCGCTGCGCGCGGCCTTCGTCATCAATCGGCGCGTCAGCACCACCGTGATCGGGCGCGAAGCGCGCCAGGCGCTTGCTGACCAGCCGCTTCCTGCGCTGCGCGCGGAAGTGCATCAGCGCATCGTGTTCGCCGACAGCGTGGCCGCTGGCCGGCTTGCACGCGAGACGGCACCGGACAGCGCCGCCACCCGCGAAATCACCGCACTGGCGGACGAACTGCTGCGGTGGCCGACATGACAGCGAAGCCGCCACCGAACAGCAAACGCACGGCCAAGCGCGTCGGCATCGGCGCGCGTCCGCCCGCGAATCCGCACGCCGAGGCGTGGATTCGCCAGGGCGACGCCGATGCGCTGAACAAGGGCGACCTCTACACGGCACGCCTGACCCTCGACATCACGCCCGCCATGCGGGCGCGCATCAAGGTTTCCGCCTTCACGCAAGGCGTGACCGTAGCCGACCTGCTGCGCGGCCTGCTGGAGCGGGAGTTTCCAGAAC
The DNA here is from genome assembly GCF_059424305.1 of Hydrogenophaga sp. GW456-12-10-14-TSB4. Taxonomy (NCBI): domain Bacteria; kingdom Pseudomonadati; phylum Pseudomonadota; class Betaproteobacteria; order Burkholderiales; family Comamonadaceae; genus Hydrogenophaga; species Hydrogenophaga sp. GW456-12-10-14-TSB4. The sequence continues at coordinate 42,766 of NZ_JBWKZH010000006.1, forward strand.
ACCGCAGGGAGAACACGCCATGACTGCATCCGCTTCGTCTGCTCCCGCGCCTGTTGCCTTCGCGGCTACGGCTGAGCTCGCAGTACCTTTCGACCAGCCTGCCGGCGCGCCGCTGACGCGCGTGGCGCTGGCCTACATCGAACCGCGCTTCAAGCTCTACCTGCGCTTCGGTGAACCTGCGCGCACGCACCAGCTCGACCGCTGGCGTCGCTGCGCGGTGTTCCTGCCAGGCGCCATGTTGTGCCTTATCCGCTGGCAGGCCAACGACTACGGCACCGTTCGCTGGCAGCTCATGGTGATGCAGGCTTGTACGCCGCTCGATGCGGCACAGCGCATCCCCGGCGTGCAGCCCGGCGCACGCCTGCTGCTGCACGCCGAGGGCGAGAACCAGGTGCGCGCCGTGCTGGAGCGCATCGACGCCATCGAGGCGCTGGACATCGCCCCCGCCGCTGTCTCGCCCGCGTACTGGCGCACGCTCGCCAACCGGCTCGCTGCCCGCCTGCCGCTGCCCGAATACACCGCCGAGCGGCACGCCGCCTGGCTGACCGCGAGGGCACTGCCATGACCGCCGTTTCCACTGCCGGCACCGCGCCGCGTCCTCGCTCGCGCCTGCGCGCTCGTATCGTGCTGACGGGTCTGTCCGCCTGCGGCCTCGCTGCGCTGGCCTGGGCGTCCTTCGTGCATCCGCTGCCGCGCCTGATCTACAACCCATCCGACAGCGTGGCGGTCGGCTGGTATCGCGTCGATCCGCTGGGCGACGGCACCGACTCGCTGCCGCGTTCTTTCTCCGTCGGCAGCATCGTCCTGACCACGCTGCCGCCAGACGCCGCCGCGCTGGCCGCGCAGCGCGGCTACCTGCCGGCGCGCGTGCCGCTGCTCAAGCGCGTGGGCGCAGTCGCGCCGCAGGAGGTGTGCATCACTGGCCGCATCGTCCGCATCGACGGCGTGCCTGCGGCCGCCGTGCTGCCTGCCGACCGCTGGGGCCGGCCGCTGCCATCCTGGCAGCAATGCCGTCGCCTTGAACCCGGCGAACTGTTCCTGCTCAGTGTGACCAACCCGGCGTCGTTCGATAGCAGGTACTTCGGGCCGATCAATGCGGGCGCCGTGATCGGCATCGCGCATCCGGTCTGGCTGGAATCTCGCCCATGATGGCCTTCGATTCGCTGCACGTCGCCGTGCATCTCATCGTGCCATCGGGCGTGTCGTTCTGCTGCTCGTCGCCGTGTCGTCGCGCATGCAGTGCGGGTGCATTCGCACCGCACTTCGCGCTGCCTTCGGCGCAGCCGTCCAACGTGCAGGCGTCTTGCCTCGAACGCGCCCGGCCTGTGGCCGTCGCCGCGTTCGCCGGCGCGCTGGCCGCTCGCGCAGCAGCGCCGCCGGGCCGCCGCTGCCCGGAGCGCCAGCGAGGGGCAAAGGCGGAAGGCAAGACAAAAGGACGCGGCACCGGGCCGCGTCGAAAGCCAGTCTGCACATGGGGGTGGCGCGGCACGCAGCGGCTTCGCCACCGTGCCGCTTGGGGCGCGAGGCCCGCGCCAATGCAGGCATGTCCGCGTGCTTCGCACGACCGGACACGCCAGAGCTTGCAGGGAGCGCAGCCATGACCGACCGCCGCGACGATGATTTCCGCATCCGCCCCAGCGCCCCAAAGAACCGGGGCCAGGGCTTCGTCTCCAAGGTGCTCAAGCAGGCAGGCAAGGCCAGCAGCGGCAAGTCCACTGTGCGCCGTCTTGGCACTGCGAGCGGCACCGGGAGGGGCACCGGCCAGCGGCCCGGCTCGCGCCTGGGGCGCGGCCACACGGCGGCGCGCTTCGCCGGAGCGAAGCTCACGCCCATGTCGCGGCGCGTGACCATCAAGACGCTGCTGGTCAACCAGCGCCAAGCCAGCCCGCAGTCGCTCGCCAAGCACCTGCGCTACATCGAGCGCGACGGTGTGGGCCGCGATGGCGAGCCGGGCCAAGCCTATGGGCCGCAGACCGATGCTGCCGACCTCGACGCCTTCAAGGAACACTGCGCCGACGACCGACACCATTTCCGCTTCATCCTCTCGCCCGAGGATGGCGCGGAACTGGAAGACCTGCGCACCTACACGCGGCACCTCATGGGCCGCATGGAGGCCGACCTGGGCACGGGCCTCGATTGGGTGGCCGTCACTCACTGGAACACCGACAACCCGCACACGCACATCGTCGTGCGCGGGCGCGATGACACCGGCAAAGACCTCATCATCGCGGGCGACTACATCGCCGATGGCTTCCGCCATCGCGCCGCCGAACTGGCGACCGAATGGCTGGGGCCGCGCACCGAACTGGAGATCCAGCAGACTTTGCAGCGCGAGGTCGAGCAAGAGCGATGGACGAGCCTCGACCGCACGCTGCAACGTGAGGCCGGCGATGATGGCCGAGTGCATGTCGAACGCCTCAACGAACCGCGGTTGCAACGTCAGCGCCTGCTGCTGATCGGCCGCCTGCAACGCTTGCAGCGCCTTGGCCTGGCCGACGAGCTGCGGCCGGGCACCTTGGCCTTCCATGCCGACGCCGAGAAGACCTTGCGTGCCCTGGGCGAGCGTGGCGACATCATCCGCACCATGCAGCGGGCCATGCGTGGCGAGCCGCGCGAGTTGGCGGTGTTCGAGCCGGGGGACGATGGCCGAACCATCGTCGGTCGCGTGGCCGCGAAGGGGCTGGCCGACGAGCTGCGCGACCGGGGCTATCTGGTCATCGACGGCGTGGACGGCAAAGCCCATTACGTCGCGCTCAATGCCCGCGACGAACTGGCGAACTATCCGACCGGCGCGGTGGTGGAGGTGAAGGGATCGGCTGACGTGCGCGCTGCCGACAAGAACATCACCGCACTGGCGAGCGGCGGCCTATACCGCACCGACCATCACCTGGCCGTTGCGCAGGGTCAAGCCGTGCCCGGCCGCGATCCGCAGGAAGTCGTCGCGGCCCACGTCCGCCGGCTGGAAGCCCTGCGCCGCGCAGGCATCGTGGAGCGCGTGGCCGAGGGGCTATGGAAGGTGCCGGACGACCTGGCCGAACAGGGCCGCCGCTATGACGCACAGCGCCTGGGCGGCGTGGCCGTGGAACTGAAATCGCACCTGCCCATCGAGCGGCAGGCCCGCGTGATCGGAGCCACCTGGCTCGACCAGCAACTGATCGCTGGTGGCTCGGGCTTGGGCGACCTGGGTTTTGGTGGCGAGGCCAGACAGGCGATGCAGCAACGCGCCGACTTTCTGGCCGAACAGGGGCTGGCCGAGCGGCACGGGCAGCGTGTGATCCTCGCGCGCAACCTGCTGGGCACGCTGCGCAACCAGGACCTGGCGCAGGTCGCCAAAGACATTGCGGCCGACACCGGCTTAGAGCATCGCCCGGTGGCCGACGGGCAGCGCGTGGCTGGCATCTACCGGCGCTCCGTCATGCTCGCCAGTGGGCGCTACGCGATGCTCGATGACGGCATGGGGTTCTCACTGGTGCCGTGGAAACCCGTGATCGAACAACGCTTGGGGCAGCAACTTGCCGCCACGGTGCGCGGCGGCGGGGTGTCGTGGGAGATTGGGCGGCAGCGTGGGCCGTCAATCAGCTAGTGCTAACCCATGTATTTCGCTTTGTTTGAAAGCCTCGGTCAATTCCGAGCGAGCGGACTGCCAATGTGACTTCAACTCACGTATCGCGTTGCATCCATGTTCAGTCAGAATAATCTCGACAACTCTGCGGTCATGCGTGCGATCCATGCGCTCTTGTGCTGCTCTTTGGAGCATGCCCTTGTTTTCAAGACGGTCCAATAGCCTTGTCACAGAGGCTGAGTCGACTGCCAGACTGCGGGCCAAAGTGCTAGGCGTACATGCTGGAGTGGCTGAAATATGGTGTAGCGCCATCACCTGCACAGCGGTCAAACCGAACGGAGCAGCCACGCGATTCAGCACTTGATTCCTTGCTGTGCAAAGCCGCGTGATGGCCGTAGAAAGCTCCATCACCCGAAGGGCGTCGTCTGATTTCTCCGTGCCGATTGACCCATTCGGCATCATGACCGGGAACGCTTATTGGGCGAGTCCTCGCCGCAACCATAGGCACGCATGAATGTCATTACGGCTGCATTCGCCCACTGGTCAATCTGCGCCGAGGAAGGCGCGGCATCCGGATGAGTCAGGCACTGAAGCTGGGGTTCACCCCGAACCAGGTTGATGAACAGACTGGCGGCCGTCTCGCGGCCAATCTCGCCAAGATCGACCTCGCCGGATGCTGCCGCATTGGCCAGTTGTTCGGCCACCATCGCCGTCATGACCTGCGGGCCGGCCAGATAGAACGTCCGTGCGAGCTGGGGAAAGCGTGGGCCTTCGGCGATCACGACGCGGAAGACAGCCAGCCCGCCCGGAGACAGCACGATGTTCAAGTAGGCCCGAGCCAACAGGGTCAACGTTTCTCGCAGCTTCCCCGGGCGGAACTCGATGCCCTGCACCGTGTTCGTGAACGCTGCACATTCGGCTTCGATTACCGCGGTGAAGAGTGCTTCCTTGTTCGCGTAGTGCGCGTAAACCGTGGACTTGGACACGCCAGCCTCGCGCTGGATCATGTCGGTTGTTGCCGCGCTGAACCCATGGGTCAGGAAGACGTTTCGCGCAGCGCGCAGAACGGTGAGAGCCTTGGCGTTCAGCTCGCCGCTGCTCGGCGGCGGGGCGGTCATGACTTGGTTGGTTCGTCGCATCTGCTTGGGTCGGAAGTTTTGACACGGTGGCCAGGATTCTATATAGTACCAAACCGCTCGGTACGCATCAACCTAACCATTCGTCTCACAGGCATCTGCACCTAAGCAGGTTTCTTGTGAGCCGTCGGCTTAACTTTTATCGTAAATCACACCGAGCGGTTCGGTACTATTCGCGCATTGGATAAACCTTCATGACGTCACAACCGCTGCTCTCACAACTGCTGCGACAAGCAGGCACGGCGCTCTGCACGATCTCACTGGTCGGCTGTGCGGTGGGTCCTGACTTCGTGAAACCCGACGACAGGCTTGCAGCCGTTCAACTGTCGCCCAGGGCGGATTACGCGCAGGCTCAGGAAACATCCGCTGCGAACTTCCCATCGTCATGGTGGACGCTGTTCAACGATGACGTGTTAGCGGATCTGCAAGCCCGTGCGCAGGCGGGCAACCTGAACCTGCAGATCGCTTCCGAGCGCATTGAGCAAAGCCGGGCGCAGTTGGGGATTGCTTCCTCGCTGCTGCTGCCCAGCGTGGGCGCATCGGCAGGCTATTCCCGCGAGGCCCTCAGCGAGCACGGCAAGTTTGCCGCGTTGGGTGCACCGACGAGCGCGAGCGATTTCTGGCAGTTGGGATTCGACGCCAGTTGGGAACTCGATCTGTGGGGCCGCGCGCGGCGATCGCGCGAAGGCGCCGCAGCCGCCTTCGAGGCCACTGTGTATGAGCGCGAGGCGGCACGGGTGGCCTTGTCCGCCGAAGTGGCCCGCACCTACCTCCAATTGCGAGGAACGCAGGCGCAACTGGACATCACCCGGCAGAACCTGGAGGTCGCCGATCGCACCCTGCGCCTTGCCGAAAGCCGTGAGCGCAACGGTGTCGCCACGCGCTTTGAAACCGCTTCGGCGCGCGCGCAACTGGCAACGGTGGAGGCGCTGGTGCCAGAACTGGTCCAGCGCCGCAACACGCTGATGAACGCCTTGGCACTGCTGCAGGGGGAGGAGCCGCGCGCCCTCGATGCGCAGTTGCTTGAGGCGATGCCCTTGCCTTCGCTTCCTTCCAATGTGCCGGTGGGCCTGCCCTCCGAATTGGCGCACAGGCGGCCGGACATACAGCGCGCCGAAGCCCAGCTCCATGCCGCGACGGCGGCCATCGGCGTCGCCAAGGCCGATTTCTACCCGCGGATCGGCTTGCGGGGAAGAGTCGGCGTCGAGGCCTTCGAGTTCAACGACCTCGACAGTTGGGATTCCCGGTTCTTCTCCGTTGGCCCGACAGTCTATCTCCCGATCTTTCAGGGCGGTCGTTTGAAGCAGCGCCTGGCGCTGAACGAGGCACGGCAAAGAACAGCCGCCATTGCCTATCGGCAGACGGTGCTGCAAGCCTGGCATGAAGTGGACAACGCCCTGGACGCCTGGGCAGCCCAGCAGCACCGACATGCCGAATTGCTGGTTTCGTATGAACAGAACAAGCAGGCGCTGCATGCTGCCGAGCGCGGCTATCAGGAAGGCGCTGCCGACTACCTGAATGTCCTGGCCGCGCAGCGTGGCGTCCTTGCCAGCCAGACCAGCCTCAATGCCAGCGCCACCAACGCCGCGCTCACCCTGGTCAATCTCTACAAGTCGCTGGGCGGTGGCTGGGACCCTGACGCACTCACATCCGACCGGCAGGCCGGCGGCGATGCGCCCCTGACGACCACTGCGTCGTCTGCCACCTCGCCATCAAAGGCCGGCCAATGAGTGCCGCAGCGTTGCAGCCGACAGCGGCGCCACCCGCACCCGCTGCTGCGGTAGCCCCTCCGAAGCGGGCGATCGCCGGGCTGGTCGGCATCCTCATCGCGGCCATGATGGCCGGACTGAACAACCGCGTGGGCGCGTTGGCGCTGGCGGACGTGCGTGGCGCGCTGGGCTTCGGCCTGGACGACGCCTCCTGGCTCACGACCGTCTATAGCGCCGGCGAAGTGATCGCCATGCCGTTTGCGGCATGGTTCGCCATCACGCTCTCAGTGCGCCGCTTCGAGCTGTGGATGATCGGCGCATGCACCTTGCTGGCGGTGTGCATTCCCTTCATCCATGACCTCGATCTGCTGCTGGCCATGCGCTTCCTGCAAGGCATCGCCAGCGGCACGATGATTCCCGTGCTGATGATGGCGGCGTTGAAGTTCCTGCCACCCCACATACGGCTGCACGGACTGGCGCTGTATGCACTGACGGCCACCTTCGCCCCCAACCTCTCGATCTGGCTGGCGGGGCAATGGACGGATGGCCTGTTCGATTGGCGCTGGGTGTACTGGCAAATCCTTCCGCTCGCGGCCATTGCCGCCTTGTTGATCGGATGGGGCCTGCCGAAAGACCCGATCCAGACAGACCGCTTCCCGCAGGCCAACTGGCCGGGCATGGCTTTCGGCATGCCGGCATTTGCCCTGATTACCGTCGCCCTGGATCAGGGCGTGCGGCTGGACTGGTTCAACTCCCCCCTCATCGTCGTCTCATTGGTGGCCGGGCTGACGCTGCTGGCGGCCTATCTGCTGACGGAGTGGTATCACCCGGCGCCGTTCATCAAATTGCAGATGCTCAGCCGCCGCAACCTGGCGTTGGGCTTCACCTTGTTCATCTGCCTTCTGGTCGTGCTGACCTCTGGCGTGATGTTGCCGATGACCTATCTCGGGCCGCTCCAAAGCTACCGACCGCTTCAGATGGCACCAATCGGGCTCATCGTCGCGCTGCCTCAACTGGTCCTGGGTTCCGTGGTGGCGCTGTTCCTGTACCGGAAATGGGTCGATGCCCGATTCGTGTTCGCGGGCGGCCTGCTGCTGATCGCCCTGGCGTGCTTCTTTGGTGCGCAATTGACTTCCGATTGGAACCGCGACCAGTTCGTTATGACGCAGACGCTGCAAGCCTTTGGCCAGCCCATGGCTGTCGTCTCGATGCTGTTCCTGTGTACCAGCGTCGTACATCCCAGCGAAGGCCCGTATGTGTCGGGGAACATCAACACGCTGCGCGCCCTGGGGTCGGTACTCGGGGGCGCGGTGGTTGGGCAACTCGTGACCGTGAGACAGCGGTTCCACGCGGAAATGCTGCTGGACCACGCTGCGTTGGTAGGCAACTCCGTCCCGCTTGCTCCGGAGCCCGCTCAACTGATGGGAATCATCGGCCAGCAGGCGCTGGTGCTGTCAGTCGCGGATGCCTATCGCGTACTCGGCGTTCTGGCGCTGGTGATGGTCCCCTTCGTATTGCGGCTGACCTGCATTCCCGCCCCCGACTTGCAGGCCGCTGCTCCTCAATCCAAACCTTTGCCCCAAGGATAGTTTCACCATGGCCATGCCGAAGAAAGCCAAGATTACCAGTGCCGTGCTGCTGCTCGCAGTCGCAGTGGGCTGTGTCATTTATCTGAATCGTCCCGAGTCCAGCGCATCGACCCAATCTACGGACGATGCCTACGTCCAAGCCGATTTCACCCTCGTCGCGCCGCAGGTGTCCGGCGTGATCGGAAAGGTACTGGTCGAAGAAAACCAGCCAGTGAAGGCTGGGGATTTGCTCGTCGCCATCGACGACCGGGATTTCATCGTTGCGGTGAACACGGCAAAGGCACAGGTCGCCGCTGCCGAGGCCAGTGTCGAGGGGCTTGCCGCGCGTGTGGTGCAGCAGGAAACCGCGATACGTCAGGCGCAGGCGGCCGTTGCGGTGGACGATGCAGAACTCAAATTGGCAGAGGCCAACCAGAAACGCTACCGGAACCTGGCCTCCGATGGATCAGGTTCGATCCAGGCACAGCAACAGGCCGAGGCGCAGTTGGCCATTCGGCTGGCCAGCCGGGACAAGAATCGCGCGGGCCTGCAAGCGGCGCGGCAGCAGACGGACATCCTGAAAGCCGATCTTGAAAAGGCCAAGGCTGCGCTTTCTCAAGCGCAAGCCGCACAGGCCGCAGCGGAGTTGAAGCTCTCCTATACCCAAATCACGGCGCCCATCAGTGGCGTGATCGGCCAGAAGTCAGTGCGCGTCGGATCGTTCGTGAATGCCGGCAAACCATTGGCGGCCGTCGTTCCGCTGGATGCGGTCTACATCACGGCCAACTTCCGCGAAACGCAGTTGGCGCGCGTGCGGCCTGGGCAGCCGGTGGACATCAAGGTGGATGCCTTGCCGGGTACCGAGTTGAAGGGAACCGTGGAGAGCCTGGGGCCGGCCAGTGGCGTCAGCTATTCGGCCGTCGCGCCACACAACGCCACGGGCAACTTCACCAAGATCGTCCAGCGCCTGCCTGTGCGTATTCGCATCGACTCCGACCAGCCTGATGCGGCGAATCTGCGCGTCGGTATGTCCGTAACGCCGAAGATCCGCATCGGCGACTAGGTCATCACTCCAACATGAGGAGCCACACAAATGAGGCAATACCTTTATCGCGTAACTCTGGAGCAATTGACGGATTCACATGGCGTCCCCAGTGAACGCAAGCCTCTGCAGTTTAAGGTTGGGAATCATGACGACATCATCTCTGTCGTGACGTGGATTCGCAGCAGAGGTGATTTCAGCAGCCAGGCAGATGCGGCGGCATTTGCGGTTGGCCTGAAGCTGTTTGGCGGAGCCATCCTGGCGAACAAAGACAACCCGCTTCTATTTTCATTCCTGCCGCAGCTATATCAGTTTGTCAAGGATTTGAAAGCAGGATCAACCGACAGCCAAAGAAAAGACTGATTGTTCTCTTTGCGAAATGGGATGTGAATCGCCATGGAGCTTCGTCACCTTCGATACTTCCTGGCCGTGGCCGAAGAACTCCGTTTCGCTCGTGCGGCGGAGAAGCTGCATATTGAACAATCGCCGCTGTCGCGGGCCATCAAGGAACTGGAGGAAGAACTCGGTGTGGCGCTGTTTGCCCGTACCACGCGCAGTACGCGGCTAACCCATGCCGGAACATTGTTCTTGGAGCATGTGCGTCGCGTGTTTGCCGCCTTGGAACAAGCGCGTGATAGCGTGAAAGCGGCAGCTAATGGCTTTCATGGACAATTGCGAGTGGCCTTGTCGGATGGCATTACACCGTCGCGCTTGCCGACCTTGTTGGCGTTATGTCGTCAGGAAGAACCCGAGGTCGAAATCCGCTTCTTCGAGGTGCCGCTGTCGCAGCAGATTAAAGGGTTGCACGATGATCTATACGACGTGGGGTTTGCTCAGTCCGACGAGGTGGGCGATGGCATCGTCGCGTTGCCAGCTTGGAGTGATGCGCTAATGGTGGCGGTCCCCGCTCGCCATCCTCTACTGGCCCACAAGCGTATCCCCTTGGACGAACTGCTGCGCTATCCGCTGGTTTTGTGCGATCCGCAAGTGTGTGAAGGCCATGCCAAACACGTGGAACGAGTGCTGCGTCGTGCTGACATGGAACCGTTGATCGCAGAGCGAGTTGCCACATGCGATCTGATGATGGCGCTGGTATCAGCCGGCTTCGCGCTCGGGCTGGCGGGCGCTGCGCATATTTCCGCCAGCCGTGAACCGGGAGTGGTAGCGCGGCCACTTGCGTCGCGTGTACCTCCGCTGACGACTTACTTGCTTCGTCTTGACGGTGATCCGTCCGACGAACTTGCACGGTTCATCGAACGGGTACAGACAATTGAAACGCCGGAGACTCCCAGGCCCATCCGAGGCCGCAGTTCTGATCCACCGGAGGAATTGATGCCATGAAGAAAATCATTCCGTTCTTGCTCGTGACCGCCTTGTCTGCTTGCGGCCAATCCGAGGCACCTCAGAAGGCCGCCGATTCGGAGACGAATATTCCGACGGTGGAAGAGCTGGCGGCCAACCCTGACCAGCTTAAAGGACTGCGCCAACAGTGCAAGACCGATCGCCCCAAGCTGGGCGACATGCTGTGCAACCGGGTGGCCGAAGCCACGCGCAAGCGATTCTATGGCGACGGCGAAACGCCCTATACACCGCCGAAAGAGTCGCCAAAGTTCTGATTGTTGGCCGCTCGCCGATTCGCCTTCACTTTTTTTTCGACACGCCGCAATGCGCTCGCGCTTGCGGCGTTTTTCTTTGGTTCGCCGTCGCACTCATTCTGTCTTTTTGCTCGACCTTTCTTCTGAAAACGGTCTTTGACCGGCACTGACCCGGCACCGATCCTGACGCCTGCGGCACGCCTTTGTGCCGCTCTTTCCATGAGGAATCAGCTCAGGAGAAATCGGAGGCCAGGTCATGCAAGGGACGAACGTGCTGTTCGGTCAGATCGCCGTGGTATTCGGCATCGTGATCGCCGGCGTGTGGGGCGCCACACAATGGACAGCAGCGGCCCTTGGCTACCAACTACGCCTTGGCTCGCCCTGGTTTGATTTCTTCGGCACGCCGGTCTATCACCCGTGGCGGCTGTTCGAGTGGTGGTTCTTCTTCGACGCCTACGCGCCGCGCGTGTTCGACACCGGCGGCGCCATCGCGGGCGGCAGCGGTCTTGTTGCCGTGCTGGTGGCGATTGGCATGTCGATCTGGCGCTCGCGGCAATCGCGCCTGGTCACGACCTACGGCTCGGCCCGCTGGGCGAACGCGGATGACATTCGCAAGGCCGGCCTCACACAGCCGGCCGGCGTGTTCCTCGGCCAGCACGATCGCCAGTACCTGCGTCACGAAGGCCCGGAACACGTCCTGACCTTCGCGCCCACGCGCTCGGGCAAAGGTGTCGGCCTGGTGGTGCCGACGCTGCTGTCCTGGCCGGCCTCGGCCGTCATCCATGACATCAAGGGCGAGAACTGGCAGATCACCGCCGGCTGGCGCAGCCGATTCAGCCATTGCCTTCTGTTCAACCCGACCGATGCGAAGTCGGCGGCATACAACCCGCTGCTGGAGGTGCGGCGTGGCGCGCATGAAGTGCGCGACGTGCAGAACATCGCGGACATTCTGGTCGATCCCGAAGGCGCGTTGGAGAAGCGAAACCATTGGGAAAAGACCTCGCACGCGCTGCTGGTCGGGGCCATCCTGCATGTGCTCTACGCCGGCGAGGACAAGACGCTGCGCGGCGTCGCCAACTTTCTCTCCGATCCGGCCAGCCCGTTCGAGCTGACCTTGCACCGGATGATGACCACGCCGCACCTCGGCGACGGGCCGCATCCGGTCGTCGCATCGGCGGCGCGTGAAGTCCTCAACAAGAGCGACAACGAACGCTCGGGCGTGCTGTCCACGGCCATGTCGTTCCTCGGCCTTTACCGCGATCCCACGGTGGCCGAAGTCACCTCGCGCTGCGACTGGCGCATCGCCGACCTGATCGCTGCGGAACATCCGGTGTCGCTGTATCTGGTGGTGCCGCCTTCGGACATTTCGCGGACGAAGCCCCTCATTCGCCTGATCCTCAACCAGATCGGGCGGCGGCTCACCGAATCGCTCGACGGTTCCGATGGCATCGCGCGCCGCCACAAGCTGCTGTTGATGCTCGACGAGTTCCCGGCGCTGGGGCGCCTGGACTTCTTCGAGACGGCGCTGGCCTTCATGGCGGGCTACGGCATCCGCAGCTTCCTCATCGCGCAGTCGCTCAACCAGATCGACAAGGCGTATGGGCAAAACCACTCCATCCTCGACAACTGCCATGTGCGCGTGACGTTCGCCACGAACGACGAGCGCACCGCCAAGCGGATTTCCGAGACGCTGGGCACGGCCACCGAGCTGCGCGCGCAGCGCAACTATGCCGGCCACCGGCTCGCGCCGTGGCTAGACCACCTGATGGTGTCGCGCCAGGAAACCGCGCGCCCGCTGCTGACGCCGGGCGAAGTCATGCAGCTTCCACCTGACGAGGCCGTGGTGATGGTGTCCAGCGTGGCACCGATCAAGGCCAAGAAGCTGCGCTACTACGCGGACGCCAATTTCAAGCGTCGCGTGCTGCCACCGCCCGCGCTGGCGGATGGGCAGTACGCCGACGCGCCGCCATTGCGGCCCGACGACTGGAGCGGGTTGGCGATTCCCGCCGTGCCCACCGCACCCGCCGCGGCATCCGCTGATGGCCTGGGTTCCGCCGATGACGGTGGCCCACGCCGTCAGCCCGAACTCTCCGAAACCGTCGCCTACGACCCCGAGCTTGCCGCGCCTGCGGCCGACCTTGGGCTGCTCGATGACGACGACGACCTGCCGCTTCCCCTTCCTCGCCAGTTCGATCCAGCCATGCAGCGCACGGCCCGGCTGGCTTCCCTCGACCCCAACGACGGAATCGAGCTATGAGCCAATATCGCCTGAATCTCTTTATCCAGCCGGAGCACGCCAAGCGCCTGGACGAGCTGGCCGCCAAGAAAGGCGTGTCCAAGTCGTCCATCGTCGCGGCGGCGCTCGCATCGTGGCTGTCGCCCGATGCCGCCGACCAGCGCGAAGCGGCTATCGCCAAGCGGCTGGATCGCCTGTCGCGCCAGGCCGAGCGTATGGAGCGCGACCAGAACATCCAGATCGAAACGCTGGCGCTGTTCATTCGCTACTACCTCACGGTCAGCGCGCCAGTCCCCGAGGCGCACCAAGAGGCCGCCCGCGCCCAGGGCAAAGCTCGCTTCGAGCAGTTCGTTGAACAGTTGGGTCGGCACCTGCTGCGCGGGCGCAGCCTGGTGCGCGACGTGGTGGAGGAACTGCATCCCGACCCAATGCGGATGGAAGACGCGGCGGCAGCCGCGCAAGCGCAGGAGCGTGCGTCATGAGCGCCGTTCCACAGTCCATGAGCGCCACGTCGCTCGACCGCCGCATCCAGATGCTGCGCACGGCGATGGGGCCGCTGATCGCCGCTGCGCTCGAAGACCCGGACGTGGTGGAGGTGATGCTGAATCCCGATCGCACCCTTTGGGTGGATCGGCTTTCCAGTGGGCGCGCGCCGATGGGCGTGGAACTGCCCGAGGCGGACGGCGAGCGAATCATCCGCCTGGTCGCGGCCCACGTCGGCGCAGAAGTCCATCGCGGCCAGCCGCTGCTGTCCGCCGAGTTGCCCGAAACGGGCGAACGCTTCGAGGGCATCTTGCCACCGGCAGCGCCGGGGCCGGCCTTCGCGCTGCGCAAGCGCGCCATCGGCGTGATTCCGCTGGAGCGGTACGTCATCGACGGGATGATGACCAGCGCGCAAGCGGGCTTTCTCGTTCGCGCCGTGCGCGAGCGGCAGAACGTGCTGATCGCCGGCGCCACCAGCAGCGGCAAGACCACGCTCGCCAATGCGTTGCTCGCCGAAATCGCCGCCACCGGCGACCGCGTGCTGGTGCTCGAAGACACGGTGGAACTGCAATGCGCAGCCCGCGACCACGTTCCGCTGCGCACCCGCGCAGGCGTGGTGTCGATGACCGAACTGGTGCGCTCGTCCATGCGCCTGCGGCCTGATCGCGTCGTCGTTGGCGAAGTGCGCGGCGCCGAGGCACTGGATCTGATCAAGGTGTGGGGCACAGGCCATCCGGGCGGTATCGCCACGATCCATGCCGGCTCCGCGCTCGGCGCGCTGCTGCGCCTGGAGCAACTGATTCTCGAAGTGGCGGTGAACCCTCCCCGTGCGCTGATCGCCGAGGCGGTCAACGTAGTGATTCACATCGCCGGACGCGGGCGCAAGCGCCGCATCGAGAACATCGCCCGCGTCGTCGGCTTCGACGGCGTGGGCTACCAATTGGCGGACGCGCTGGAAACGCCGTTTCCCGAGCTGCCGCCACGTCCCGATGCCGCCCCCGCTGCGGCGACTTCCCCATCGCCTGACTCACTTGGAGAACTGCCATGACGCAGATGATCGTTCCTGCTTTCCGTTTTTCTGCAAATCCGGCTTTGCGTCTTGCGCGGCTGCGCTGCCTGGCCCGCCCTGCGGCGCAAGGGCTGCTGCTGGCCGCGCTGCTGTTGTTCCTGGCCGGAACCGCGCAGGCCGCCGGTTCCTCGATGCCGTGGGAAGGCCCGCTGCAATCCATCCTCGAATCCATCCAGGGGCCGGTGGCGCGCATCGTCGCGGTCATCATCATCATCGCCACCGGCCTTGCGCTGGCCTTCGGCGACACCTCCGGCGGATTCCGCAAGCTGATCCAGATCGTCTTCGGCCTGTCCATCGCCTTCGCGGCTTCGAGCTTCTTCCTGTCGTTCTTCAGCTTCTCCGGCGGGGCCGTCGTATGAGTGCCCCGGACACCTTCGCGGACGGCTTCGAGGTGCCGCTGCATCGCTCGCTGACCGAGCCGATTCTGCTTGGCGGTGCGCCGCGCACCGTGGCGATCGCCAACGGCACGCTGGCCGCCGCCGTCGGGCTGGGCCTGCAACTGTGGATTCCCGGCGTGGTGCTCTGGATCGTCGGCCATTCGCTGGCGGTGTGGGGTGCGCGCGTCGATCCGCAGTTCATGCAGGTCTTCGCCCGGCACATCAAGCACCGCTCGCTGCTGGACGTGTGAGGGGAGGACGCCGCGATGCTGAACCTCGCCGAATACCGCCAGCGCCCGGCCTTGCTTGCCGACTGGCTGCCCTGGGCCGGACTGGTCGCGCCGGGCGTCGTCTTGAACAAGGACGGCAGTTTCCAGCGCACGGCCCGGTTTCGCGGGCCTGACCTCGACAGCGCGACGCAAGGCGAGCTGATCGCCACGTCAGCGCGGTTGAACAACGCGCTGCGCCGCATGGGATCGGGCTGGGCGCTATTCATCGAAGCCGAGCGCCGGCCTGCGGCCGATTATCCGCACTCGGAGTTTCCCGAGCCGCTTTCGTGGGTGGTGGAGGAAGAACGCCGGGCCGCCTTCGAGGAATCGGGCAATCACTTCGAGAGCGGCTATCACCTGACGCTGCTTTACCTGCCGCCGGAAGAATCCCGCGCCCGTGCAGCCAAGATGCTCTACGAGAACACGCCGACGAATGGCGTGGACTGGCGCGAGCGGCTGCAAGCCTTCGTCGCGGAGACGGATCGCGTCTTTGACCTGCTCGACGGCGTGATGCCGGAAATTGACTGGCTCGATGACGCGCAGACGCTGACCTACCTGCACGCGACCATCTCGACGCGGCGCTATCGCGTGGGCGTGCCCGAAGTGCCGTTCCACATCGACGCGCTGCTGACCGATTCCGCGCTGGTCGGCGGCCTGGCGCCCATGCTGGGCGACCAGCACCTGCGGCTGGTGTCGGTGCGGGGCTTCCCGACCTCGACCTGGCCGGGGATTCTGGACGACCTCAACCGCCTCGGTTTTGCGTACCGCTGGAGCACGCGCTTTCTCTGCCTCGACAAAGCCGAGGCGGAAAAAGAACTTTCCCGCCTGCGCCGCCAGTGGTTCGCCAAGCGCAAGAACGTCATCGCGCTGCTGCGCGAAACGATCTTCCAGCAGGAAAGCCCGCTGGTCGATACCGACGCCAACAACAAGGCCGCCGATGCCGACGCCGCCTTGCAGGAGTTGGGCAGCGATCAAGTCGCCTTCGGCTATCTGACGGCGACCGTCACCGTCATGGACGAGGACGCCGCCGTCGCAGACGAGAAGCTGCGCATGGTGGAGCGCGTCATCCAGGGTCGGGGCTTCGTCACCATCCCTGAAACGCTCAATGCCGTGGATGCCTGGCTGTCCTCGCTCCCCGGCAATGCTTACGCCAACGTGCGCCAGCCCATCGTCTCGACGCTGAATCTGGCGCACATGATGCCGGTGTCGGCGGTATGGGCCGGGCCGGAGAAGAACGAACACCTCGACGGCCCCCCGCTGATCGTGACACGCACCGACGGCGCCACGCCGTTCCGGCTGGTGACGCACATCGGCGACGTGGGCCATACGCTGGTCGCGGGGCCGACCGGCATGGGCAAGTCGGTCTTGCTCGCCACGCTGGCGATGCAATTTCGCCGCTATCGCGGCTCGCGCATCTTCGCCTTCGACATGGGCCGCTCCATGCGGGCCGCCATCCTCGGCCTGGGCGGCGAACACTACGACCTGGGCACGGATGGCGAAATCGCCTTCCAGCCACTCGCGCGCATCGACCGTGAGGGCTACCGCACCTGGGCCGCCGAATGGATCGAAGGCCGCTTGCTGCACGAAGGCGTGGCGATCGGCCCCGACGAGAAGGCGGCTATCTGGTCGGCGCTGGGAAGTCTCGCCGGTGCGCCGGTGGAGCAGCGCACGATGACGGGACTTTCCGTGCTGCTGCAATCGAACACGCTGCGACAAGCGCTGTCGCCCTATGTGCTGGGTGGCGCCCACGGCAAGCTGCTGGACGCCGACCACGACCGGCTGGGCATGGCCGACGTGCAGTGCTTCGAGATGGAGGAGCTGATGCACAGCAAGGCCGCCGTCATGGCCGTGCTGCATTACCTCTTTGCGCGTTTCGATGAACGCTTCGACGGGGCGCCCACGCTGCTGATCCTTGATGAAGCGTGGCTGTTCCTCGATGACCCGGTGTTTGCCGCGCGTATCCGCCAGTGGCTCAAGACACTGCGCAAGAAGAACGTCAGCGTCATCTTCGCCACGCAGAGCCTCGCCGACATCAAGGATTCGAGCATCGCGCCCGCGATCATCGAGAGCTGCGCGAGTCGGATTTTCTTGCCCAACCCGCAGGCCACCGAGCCGCAGATTCGCACGATCTACGAGGGCTTCGGCCTCAACAGGCGGCAGATCGAGATCGTCGCCACCGCGCAGCCCAAGCGCGACTACTACTACCAATCCCGCCTCGGCAACCGCCTGTTCGAACTCGACCTGGGGCCGGCGGCTCTGGCGTTTGCGGGCGCTTCCACGCCGCAAGACCAGCGCGACATAGACCGCGTGCTGCTGGACGCCGGCGTGCCCGGCTTCGCGGGCGCCTGGCTGCGCCATCGCGGCCTCGATTGGGCGGCCGACCTGCTGCCCTCGTTCCCCGGCCTCGCGCCGGGTTCCCTCGCTGACCAACCTCTGGAGAACCTGCCATGAATAAGCGCCTTATCGCCGCCGCCATCGCGGCCATGCTTTGCACCGCCACCGCCCATGCGCAATGGGTCGTGGTCGATCCCACGAACCTCGTGCAGAACACGCTGACCGCGATCCGCACGTTGCAACAGATCAACAACCAGATCCAGCAGCTTCAGAACGAAGCGCAGATGTTGATGAACCAGGCGCGCAACCTCGCCAGCCTGCCGTCCAGCGTGGTGAACCAGTTGCGCGCCAATTTGGCGACGACCGAGCGGCTAATCGCCCAGGCGCGCGGCCTGGCCTACGACGTGACGAATCTGGATCGGGAGTTCGCGCGCCTGTATCCCGAGCAGTACGCCGCCACCGTCAGCGGCGACCAGATGTACCGCGACGCGCAGGAGCGTTGGAGGAACACGCTCCACGGCTTGCAGACCACCATGCAGATGCAAGCGCAGGTATCGCAGAACCTGGGCGAAGACGAAAGCGTGCTGGCCGACCTCGTGGGCAAGAGCCAGTCGGCCGAAGGCGCGTTGCAGGCGATGCAGGCCATGAACCAGTTGCTGGCTTTGCAGGCCAAGCAGTCGATCCAGTCGCAGCGGCTCCAGATCACGCAAGACCGGGCCGCCTCGCTGGAGCTGGCGCGGCAGGCGGCGGCCACCGAACGCGCCCGCGAGGTGCGGCGGCGCTTCCTGGGTGAAGGCACGCCGTACACGCCGCAGCGCGTGGACTTCTACGGCAACTGACGGAGGCCGCCATGCGATGCGTCCTCGCCCTGTCGGTTTCGCTGCTTGTGGCGCTGCTGGCCGCTTGCAGCGAGCAGCCGACCGACAACCTTGCCGATGCCCTGACCGCCGATCCCGTGCGGCTCAAGGCATTGCGCGCGCAATGCGCGGCCGACCGGCAGGCCACGGGCGAGGACGCTTGCCGCGCCGCCGCCGAAGCCTTCCGGCGGCGCTTCTTCTCCGGCCAGGCCGGGCCGGATGAGTACCAGACGCTGGCCGACCTGCCGCCGATCCCGCCAAGTTTCGATGCACCGGCCGAATCGGACGACGGCAGCGAATCGCCGGCCGCATCCGATCAAGAGGACGCGCCATGAATGACGTGACCATCATCGACCGCTTCCTCAGTATCTTCGCCGCCTACATCGACTCGGGTTTCGGGCTGTTGCAGGGCGAAGTGGCCTTCCTCACCGCAACGCTGATCGTCATCGACATGACGATCGCCGGACTGTATTGGGCGATGAGCCACGCCACCGGCCAGGGCGAGGACGTCATCGCCAAGCTGCTGCGCAAGGTGCTCTACGTCGGTGCCTTCGCCTACATCATCGGCAACTTCAACTGGCTGGCCGGCATCGTGTTCCGCTCCTTCGCCGGGCTGGGCATCACCGCCACCGGCTCGGCCATCACGATGGAGAACTTCTTGCAGCCGGGCCGGCTGGCGAAAACCGGCATCGACGCAGGAGCGCCGATTCTGGAGCAAGTCGGCGAGATGGCCGGCTTCCCCGAGGTGTTCGTCAATCTTGACGCCATCACGGTGATGTTCCTCGCCTGGCTGATTGTGGTCTTGAGCTTCTTCGTGCTGGCGATCCAGCTATTCATCACGTTGATCGAGTTCAAGCTGACCACGCTCGCAGGCTTCGTGCTGGTGCCTTTCGCGCTCTGGAATAAGACGAGCTTCTTGGCGGAAAAGGTGCTTGGCAACGTGGTGTCGTCTGGCGTCAAGGTCTTGGTGCTGGCTGTCATCGTCGGCATCGGTTCGGGCGTGTTCGCGGAGTTCCAAGTCCATCCCGCCGAGCCTTCCATCGACCATGCGCTGGTCATCATGCTGGCCTCGCTCACCTTGCTGGCGCTCGGGATCTTCGGCCCCGGTATCGCCACGGGCCTGGTGTCCGGTGCGCCGCAACTCGGCGCGGGCGCGATGGCCGGGGCCGCTGTCGGCGCCGCCGGCACGGCCGTTGCCGTCGGCGCTGCCGCGACGGGCGTAGGCGGCGCCGTCATGGCCGGGGCGCGCATGGCGCCTGCCGCCGCCAAGCTCGCTGGCAGCGGCGCGCGTGCTGCCGCCTCGACGGCCAGCAGCGCACGCTCGGCGTTTCAGGCCGGTTCCGCCGCCGCAGGCGGTGGCGCGAAGGGCGCGATGGCCGGCTTGGGCAACGTCGCCAAGACCGGCGCGCAGTCCGCCGGGCGCGGCATCGCATCCCGTGCTTCCGCTGCTGGGCAACGCATGGCAGCTCCCTTCCGCTCTGGTTGGAACGGCCAGGCGGCTGACGGCGACTCGGCAGCCGGAGCATCCGGCCAGGCCGCCGCAGGCGAGGCCACGTCCGGCGCAGCCAATACACAGCCCGCTTGGGCCAAGCGGCTGCATCGCCGCCAGCAACTCACCCATGCCGCGACCACCACCGCCCATGCGCTGCGCGGCGGCGACGGCGGCGGCTCCGGCCAGGGGCCGAGCCTGCGCGATTCCGATTCATAAGGAGAACTGACAATGCGATTCAAGAAACCGCAGGTGCGCTATGCCGACACGCCGCAGCCTGCCACGCCGTACCAAGCTGCCGGCCAGGTATGGGACGAGCGTATCGGCTCGCCGCGCGTGCAGGCGAAGAACTGGCGGCTGATGGCCTTCGGTTGCCTGACACTCGCGCTGCTGATGGCTGGCGGCCTGGTGTGGCGCTCGGCGCAGTCCATCGTGACGCCCTACGTGGTGGAGGTGGACAGCGCGGGCCAGGTGCGCGCCGTCGGCGAAGCCGCCACGCCTTACCGGCCCAACGATGCGCAGACCGCGCACCACATTGCGCGCTTCGTGACGCTGGTGCGCTCGCTGTCCATCGACCCCATCGTCGTCCGCCAAAACTGGCTGGACGCCTACGACTATACGACCGACAAGGGCGCAGCCGTGCTCAACGACTACGCGCGGGTCAACGACCCATTCGCACGCATCGGCAGGGAGTCGGTGACAGTGCAGATCGCCAGCGTCGTGCGCGCCAGCGACACGTCTTTCAACGTGCGCTGGACGGAACGCCGCTACGTCAACGGCGCCGCGGCTGGCCTAGAGCGGTGGACGGCCGTGGTGTCCATCGTGCTCCAGCCGCCGCGCACCGAAGAACGCCTGCGCAAGAACCCCCTGGGCATCTACGTCAACGGCTTGTCGTGGAGCCGAGAACTGGATTCTTCCGAAGGAGCCAAGCCATGAACCTGTCTTTCCGTATTTACGTTTCCGTGCTGATGCTTGCGGCCCTGGCGGGCTGCGCCACGCAGGGCAAACCGCCGCCGGTGATTTCGCTCGATGAGCCGGTGCAGGCTCAGCCGCTGCCCGAGCCGCCCGCGCCGGTGGAGGTGGTGGCCGTACCCGAGGTGTTGCCGATGCCGGCGCAGTTGAAGCCAGCGCCCGAAGCAGAAGACGCCAAACCCACGCCGGAACCGGCCGACGAGAAGGTGCGCGTCTCGCGCGCCAATGCCGAGGCCCGCGTCGCACCCACGCGCGAGGGCTACGTCAACGCGATTCAAGTCTGGCCCTTCACCGATGGCGCGCTGTATCAGGTCTATGCCGCCGTGGGTCGCGTGACCGTGATTTCGCTCCAGCCGGGCGAAGAACTGGTGACGGTAGCCGCCGGCGATACCGTGCGCTGGATCGTGGGTGACACGTCCAGCGGCAGCGGCGCCGAGTTGCGCGTGAACGTGCTGGTCAAGCCGATTCGCTCGAGCCTCAAGACCAACCTCGTCATCACTACCAGCCGCCGCACCTATTTGCTTGAGCTGACCTCGACGGAAAAGACGTGGATGGCGTCGGCGTCATGGGAGTACCCGCGCGACCGGATGCTGGCATTGCAGCGCCAGGCGCAGGCGGCCAGTGCCGCCGCCCCGGTCGATACCGGACTGTCGCTGGAGAAGCTGCGGTTCCGCTACGCGATCAGCGGCAGCAATCCGCCGTGGAAGCCGCTGCGCGCCTTCGATGACGGCGAGAAGGTCTATATCCAGTTTCCGCCGGGCATCGCGCAAGGCGAGCTGCCACCGCTGTTCGTCATCGGCGCGCAGGGCGATGGACAACTGGTGAACTACCGCTTCCGCTCGCCGTACTACATCGTGGATCGGCTGTTCGGCGCGGCCGAACTGCGCCTGGGCAGTGACAAGGGCGACGTGGTGCGAATCGAGCGCACGGACGGCGTTGCGCGGAGGAACTGACCATGAGCCAAGACGACGCCCCTGACCTTGCCACGCCGCAGGCGGGCAAGGTAGCGCCCGAGGCGGTGGCGCTGCGCGCCCAGCCGCGCCCGGTCACGCGCCTGAATCGGCGCACGCTGGCCATCCTTGCCGGCGGCCTGTCGGTCGCCGTGTTCGGGGCCACGATCTGGTCATTGCAGCCGCAGCGGCGCGGAGCCAGCGAGCAGGCCGAGCTTTACAACGTCGATCGCGTGTCGAAGTCCGAAGGGCTGGACGCGCTGCCAACCGATTACTCGAAGCTGCCGGCCTTGCCGCCCGCCGCACCCGAACTGGGGCCGCCACTACCGGGCGATCTTGGCCCGGCCATCGTGAACTCGCAGCAGCCGGTGACACCGGCCTATACGCCTCCGGGTCACGATCCCGAGGATGCCTTGCGCAAGGAAGCTGATGCGGCGGCGGCTTCGTCGGTGTTCTTCCGCTCGGGCGGCCAAGGCCAGGCCGCCGCCACGGTGGCGCAGGCGGCGCCGGGGGTGCCTGGCGCTGCCAGCGCGCTCGCGGCCTTCGACCCACTCGCTGCCGGGCCGGCCTCTGTGGCTGCACAGCCAGCCGATCCGACCGCCGTGCAGAACCGGCAAGACCAGAAAGAGGCATTCCTGAAAGGCGGCTCTACGGAAACCCGCAATTCCGGCAACCTGGCGCTGCCGGCATCGCCTTATCAGGTGATGGCGAGCACGGTGATCGCCGGCGCGCTGGTGACAGGTATCAAGTCGGACTTGCCGGGCGACGTGATCGCCACGGTGACAGAGCCGGTCTATGACACGGCCACGGGCAAGTTCCTGCTGATCCCGCAGGGATCGCGCATCCTCGGGCGCTACAACAGCCAGGTCAGCTACGGGCAGAGCCGCGTGCAGGTGGTGTGGAACCGGATCATCCTGCCCGATACGTCCTCGCTGACGCTCGACAACCTCGTGGGCACCGACCCGGCCGGCTACGCCGGCCTGGAAGACGACGTGGACTGGCATTGGGATCGCATCGTCGCCGGTGCTGTGCTGACGACGCTGCTGGGCGTTGGCGCCGAGCTGGCCGCGCCGGAGAACCGCCAGGACGGCAACCGCATCGTCATCGCCGGACGCGACAGCGCACAGGACAGCATCAATCAGGTCGGCCAGGAGATGACCCGGCGCAACATGAACATCCAACCCACGCTGACCAGCCGGCCCGGCCTGCCGGTGCGGATCATCGTCAACCGGGATCTTGTGCTGCGGCCGTACCAGCCGCTGTTCTTCAACCGGGGGGCTTCGCAATGAGCACGACCAAGAAGCTGCGGCTCGGGCCGCTGCCCAAGACCGAAAGCGTCAAGCTGACCTTCGCCTGTCCGGCCAGCCTGAAAGCCGACCTCGATCGCTACGCCGCGCTGCACGCGCAGGCGTATGGCGAGGCGGTAGATGCCATGACGCTGATCCCGCACATGCTGGAAGCCTTCATGGCGGGAGACAGGGGATTCAGGAAGGGCACGGCCACGCGGAGCGCGCCATCGAAGCCGGCATGATGGTGTCGTACATCGCCCGCCGCATCCATCGAACGCGCAGCCCCAAGGCTGCGCGTTCTTCGTTCTGGATGCCGCCAAGCCTCTTGGGCTATGATGATGCGGCAGGCCCGCCGTTCCTCGGCAATCAAGCACGACACAGTGCGATGCGGCTTCCCCTCCCGACGCTCTTATGTGGCTCCTAGCCCACGAAGCCGCAGTGCTGCAAAGCGGCCCCGAAAAGAGCTAACCTACTGCCCCACATACGGTTTCAAGCCCTTCGTGATTTACACGAAAGACTTGACACCGGCACTTTTTTGTTGTTGGTCGTGGTGGGAGAACGTCGATCTGGTCCACCGCATGGGGTTCATCCTCATACAACCAACAGCACGAGTTGTAATGCGATTGTTGCGCCATACACATATTGTTTCAATCTGACAATATATGTGATGTCCATGTTCTTTTTGGGTGAATACAGATGCAGATTCGGCGACTTTTTCAAGGTATCTCATATGCCGCTGTTGCGGCGGTTCTTGCTGGATGCGCGGCCTATCCGACCGTAGAGAAGATTGATGCTGATTTCAGCGGATTCTTGGAGCAAGAGTATTCTGCCGCCTATCCGTCGGCGGCTCTCCGGGCAAAATTGACCGAAGTGGGTTTGAAGCCAAAAGCTGGCGTTCGTGATCTCTCCGTAAAAATCACTTTGCGCCAGTCGGGTGTAGGGGACCAGGCTCCAAAGGTGAATCCCTATGACATAAAGTTCACGAGCCTCGGCGACGGCTTCTATCGAGAAGTTCGCGAACTCCGTAACAATGGATTTTTGACTGCTCGATTTGTGTACCTGAGCTGGGCTGGATTTTTTCAGCTTAAGAGCGATACCCTTATCAAAGGAGATACCTTCCCTGTTGCTTATCCTGAAATAAAGGATGTGGTGCCTTTCAAGTTCGCACCATCTGGCATGAAGGTGGGGGACAACCTTGTGACCGAAGCGAAATTTGGCAACAGGCCGCAAGCATTTAACTTTGGTACAGAAAGTTCTGAATGCGTCGCTGAAAAAATTGCAAGCGCAAGCACGGTGAATCGGAATATCTCTGGCAATGCAGTCTGGTTTACCTGCAGCACAAAAACTGACAAGGGATTTGAGACGAAAAGAAAGTCGGTTTACTTGACTGACTACGCCTTGGCACTTCCTCTTGAAGTTCGCACACCTATAAGAACTCAAGAGTATGAAATTACTGATTTCACTGCTCTATAGCCCTGCCTAATTGGGCTTTTTCTCAGTCACTGCAGCGCCGAGTCTGCAGAGGCTTGCCCGCTGGCTGGGGCCAAAAAAAGCCGCCCTTCCGGGCGGCTTTTTTTTCGAGTCGAACCCGCTCACTTGGGCAACAGCACCTTGTCGATCACGTGAATGACGCCATTCGACTGGTAGACATCGGCGATGGTCACCGTGGCCGTGCCACCGTTTTCATCGCTCACCATCACCTTGCCGCCGGCGGACTTCGCGACCAGCGTGCCGCCAGCCACGGTCTTGATGGACGCCATGCCGTTGCCGTCCTTGATCATCTTCGCGATCGCCGCCGCGTCCCACTTGCCCGCGACCACGTGGTACGTGAGCACGGTCGTGAGCTTGGCCTTGTTTTCGGGCTTGAGCAAGGTATCCACCGTGCCCGCTGGCAGGGCGGCGAAGGCCGCGTTCGTGGGCGCGAAGACCGTGAACGGCCCCGGGCCCTTGAGCGTTTCCACCAGGCCGGCGGCCTTGACGGCCGCGACCAGCGTCGTGTGGTCCTTGGAGTTCACCGCGTTGTCAATGATGTCCTTGGTCGGCAGCATGGGCGCGCCGCCCACCATGACGTCCTTGGCGAAGGTGGCGCCACCGGCAAAGGCGGAGGCGGCGAGCGTGGCGATGACGAGTCGGCGAGTGAGTGATTTCATGAGAGCTCCTTGATGGGATGGGTGCACGGCAACGGGCGCGGGGATCGCGAACAACCGGCTTCGCACAGGGGTAATCTAATCCTCATCGGTATCAAGTTAAACTACTCAGTCATAAATTGAGCGTTCCGGTTATCGGAATGGTGACTCCCCTCCTGGAGGTGTGCTCATGGACCGACTGCTTTCGATGCGGGTGTTCGCGCGGGTCGTGGAAGAGGGCGGCTTCGCCTCCGCCGCGCGGGCGATGGATCTCTCGCCCGCTGCTGTCACCCGTCTGGTCAGTGACCTGGAGGCGCACCTGGGCGCGCGGCTCCTGCAGCGCACCACCCGGCGCCTTGTGCTGACCGACTCAGGGCAAAACTACCTGGCGCGCGTGCGCGGCATCCTGGGCGAGATCGAGGAAGCGGAGACCGAGGCGGGCGCCGACGTGCGGGATGTGCAGGGCACGCTGCGCATCCTGGCGACGCCGGTGCTCGCGTCGTATTACCTGGCGCCGGTCATTGCCAACTGGCGCGAGCGCTTTCCCAAGGCGCCCATCGAGCTGGACATCGATCCGTTTCCGCAAAGCCATGTGGACGAGCACGACGTCACCTTCCTGGTGGTCGAGGAGGGGGTGGACCTGGGCATCGTCGCCCGGCCCATGCTCTCCACGGAGTGGGTCGTCTGCGCCGCGCCGAAGTACCTGCAGCGATTCGGCAAGCCGGAGGTGCCCGACGATCTGAAGGGGCACGACTACCTGCGGTTTCCCTGGCAGCAAGCCAGTGGGCCGGCGTCGCGCGCCCTGCAATTGCGATCGCTGCGCAACGGGGAGAGCGTGGCGATCCACATGCCGATCGGCCTGCAGTCCAGCAGTTTCGATGTGCTTTACCGGGCCGCGCTCGACGGTGCGGGCATTGCCGTGCTCTCACAGGCCCTGATCGCCAGGCATCTTGAGAAGGGCACGCTCGTCCGCCTCTTGCCGGACTGGATCTTTGGGCGGTATGCCATTTCCGCGGCATTGCCGAGCCGCCGGCTGGTGCCGTCCCGGGTGCGGGCGTTTCTCGAATTTCTGCCGGGTGGTGGGCGCGGAGTGCGCGTCTAGGGGGCTGCGTCGCGGTCCCGCCATTCACGCGGCGAGCAGCCCAGTCGCTGGCTGAACAGGCGCGAGAGCGCGGGCGCGCTGGCGTAGCCCAGCGCGTCGGCGATCTCCTTCACCTGGCGCCCCTGGCGCAGCTGGGTCTGGGCCAGGCTCAGTCGCCAGTCGGCCAGATAGTTGGCCGGCGTTTGCCCCACGGCGGCCTTGAAAGCTGCCGCGAACGCGCTGCGCGACATGCCGGCTTCCTGGGCCATGCCCGCCAGGCTCCAGGGCGCACCGGGGCGTTCGTGCAGCGCCACCAGGGCGCGGGCCAACCGAGGGTCCGCCAGCCCGCTCAGCAGCCCGGGCGGGATGCCGGCTTCGGCCGGATGGTCGATCAGCCAGCGCAGCAGCTGAATCAGCACCACCTCGAACAGGCGATCCGCCAGCAGCCGCTGGCCGCAGCGCAGCCGCTCGGTCTCTGCGAAGAGCAGGGCGAGCGCCGGCTCCAGCCCTTCCACCCGCGCCAGGGGCAGCAGGATCAGGGGCGGCAGCGCGCGCACCAGGGGGTTGCGTTCGCCGCCGTCGAACGCCAACTCAGCGCAGACGAAGTCGGCTCCGTCCTGCGGCGGGTTGCGGAACTCGTGCGCCAGTGCCCGCGGGTAGAAGAGCAGGCTGGGCTCCGTGATCGTCAGTCGGCGTGGCAGCGCGGTTTTGGGGCCGTGCCGCAGCTCCAGCTCACCGCGCCGCATCACGTGGAGGAAGCCACGCCCCGGCTCGGCTGGGAAGCGGTTGACGCCGCACAGCGGCCCGTTGTGGAACAGGTGCGCCCGCACCTTGAAACGGTCCAGCAGGCTGGACAGGCGGTCGATCGATGGGGGCGTCATGCGTTGGACGATTGGGTATGCAGGTTGGACGATATGTTGCCAATGGTACGGCCTGCCGGGGCACACTGGCGCACAGCAGCTGCTTCATCCCCTCCACCGAACCCCTTGAAAGGACCACACCATGTCACGCGTTCCCTTGATCGACCCCGCCCAGGCCACCGGCGAGCGCAAGCAAGTGCTCGACCAGATTCAGGCCGCCTTCGGAGCGACCCCGGCGATGTTCCGGGCGGTCGCCAACTCCAGCGCCGCGCTCCAGAGCATGTGGGGCAGCTTCGGTGCGCTGGGTGGCGGCGTGATCTCCCCGAAGCTGGGGGAGCAGATCGCCGTCGCCGTCGCTGACCGCAATGCCTGCGAATACTGCCTGGCCGCCCACACCGCCCTTGGGCGCAAGGCGGGGGCGACGGCCGCCGAGATGGCTGCCGCGCAGCAGGGTGAATCCGACGACGCGCAAACCGCCGCCGCGCTGCGCTTTGCGTTGAAGGTCGTCAACGACCGGGCCCAGCTCAGCGATGCCGATGTTCAGGCACTGCGCGGGGCCGGCTTCAACGACGAGCAGATCGTTGAGATACTCGCCCACGTGGCGCTGAACCTTTTCACCAACTACGTGAACGTGGCCTTCGCGGTGCCGGTCGATTTCCCGGCTGTGAAGCTGAGGCCGCGGTGAGCGAGGCGCCGGTGGTCATCGGCCGCTTGCGCGCCGTGCTGACGGGCCAGGCCCGGCCCTACACCCGGGCCGGCAGCGTCAGCGCGATCGACAAGCGGCCTCGGGACGGTGCCGTCCTGGCGGGCCCGACGGGGCTGGACGGCGACGAGCAGGGCGACCCGCGCGTGCACGGCGGACCCGACAAGGCCGTGCATTGCTACACCTGGGCGCATTACGGCGCCTGGCGGCGCGAGCTGCCGGGCGAGACGGCTGAGGCCTTGTTGCGCCAACCCGGCGCCTTCGGCGAGAACCTCAGCCTGGAGCCGGGGCTGGACGAAACGAACGTCTGCATCGCCGACCAATGGGTGGTCGGCGGTGCGCTGTTCGAGGTCAGCCAGGGCCGTCAGCCTTGCTGGAAACTCAACGATCGCTTTGGCGTGCCCGACATGGCGCGGCGCGTGCAGGAAAGTGGTCGCGCCGGGTGGTACCTGCGGGTCTTGCGGCCGGGGCTGGTGCAGGCAGGCGATGCGGTTCGGCTCGTGGCGCGACCGCACCCGGACTGGGCGCTGGCGCGGCTGCTGAGCGCCATCGCCGAGCGCGATGTCGATCCCCACACACTGGCGCAGATCCTTGCGTTGCCGCTGCCGCCTTCATGGGCCCGGTTGTTCAGTCGGCGGCTCGAGACGGGGCAGATCGAAGCCTGGGCGTCGCGCCTGGACGGGGCGGGAGGCTAAGAGGCCTCTTGTATCCAGTTTGAGATCAATGGCCCACGTTGCTTTGCGGGCACCTTTTTGAGCGCCAGCAGCAAACCCGCCACATCGTTCTCTTCGCAGTAGAGATATGCCAGCGGCACACCGAGCGCCTTCGCGATGTTGCGCGCCGTGTCCAGCGGGGGCTCATGGTTGCCCAACTCATAGCGGCTGATTCGCGCCCGGCTCGATGACTCGTCGATGCCGATCAGCACACCCAACTTCTCTTGAGACCACCCCAACTCCTCCCGTCGTGAGCGTATGCGCTGCCCGACAAGATTTGTGGTGTGACCAGACTCTGAAACCATGTCACGAGTCTCGTGACTTGGTAATATCTTGTCGTCACGAATAACGTAACATTCCGGTGCATTCAAATTTTCACAGAACGCAAGGGACTTCCCGCATGGCCATCAAACTCATCCTCCGCAACGCGCTCACCAGCCTGAGCTACCGAAACGACTTCGCGACCCACGTGTCCGTCCTCGCCTCTCAGGCGTCGCACCGGCTTCTTCAGTTGAGCGCCTCGGTGGAGCGGTACACGGATCAAGAGAAGGGGCTCACACCCAAGGTCGAGCACAAGAAGGTGCTCTACGACGATATGGACCAGCGCTTCGAGGCCCTTTGGAGCAAGCTCAGCGAGCTGCAGGCCACC
Source organism: Hydrogenophaga sp. GW456-12-10-14-TSB4 (assembly GCF_059424305.1). Lineage (NCBI taxonomy): Bacteria > Pseudomonadati > Pseudomonadota > Betaproteobacteria > Burkholderiales > Comamonadaceae > Hydrogenophaga > Hydrogenophaga sp. GW456-12-10-14-TSB4. Next base: position 71,835 of record NZ_JBWKZH010000006.1, read on the forward strand.
GCGAACCAACGCAGGAAGCGTTGACTCGGTGAAAGCAAAACGCCACCCGGCGGGGTGGCGTTTCTGCTGGAGAGAACGGTGCTTTAACGGCAGTCGTTGGCCGGTGTCTGGTTCGACAGCGCCGACGAGATGAACCGCAGCGAATCCGCGCTCGACGCCATGATCACCGAGCCGTGGTCCTGGCCCGCGTACTCCTTGTACTGGATGCGCGCGCCTTTGGCGCACAGGGCGCCCATCATCTGCCGCGTGGTGGGCGGGGTGACGGTAGTCTGGTCCTTCTCGGCCTGTGCGATGAACAGGGGCACTTGCATCTGGAGCTGGGTGGGGTCCTGCGCGGCAAAGAACTTCACCATCTTGTCGAACTCCGGGCCTTTCTTCAGGTACTGGCCCGGCGCCAGCACAGGCATGCCGAACAAGCCGCCGATGCAGGTGGTCTTCGCCGCTTCGATCTGGGGCTTCATGGCAGGGTGCGTGAGCTTGTCCAGATCGAGGCTCGGGTCCGCCACCTTCGCGGCCAGGACCGTGATGGCGACGAAGGGCTGAGCGCCGGCCGAGACGGGTTGGCCGTCGGCCACGTCGTTCAGGAACTTCAGCACGCCGGGCCCCGTGGGGGCCAGCGCCACAGCGGCTTTCAGCGGGTAGGCCGGTGTGCGCTCTTTCATCGAGGCCACCCAGACGGAGGCGCCGCCGCCCTGGCTGTGCCCGGCCGCGATCCAGTCTTTGCTGAGTTGAATGGGCAAGGCGTGGGCGGCGGTGACGAGGTCGGCCATCGCGTAGGCGTTGCTGCGGCCTTCGAGGTCGGGCCGGCCTGCGAAGGCGCCCCAGCCTTCGTAGTCGGTGCGCAGCACGGCGTAGCCCTGTTTCAGCAGCAGGTTCTGGTACTCCAGCCGAGACGGCGCTGCCGCGAGGGAGGGGGCGCATTGTGGTGCCACGCCGGTGGTGCCGGTGCCCCAGCTCACGACCGGATAGCCGCCGGCGGGCGGGGGTGTTTTGGGCAGATCGATCAGTCCCTGGACGACGGTGTTCTGGCCCGAGTGCGAGGTGGTGATGTAAGACACCAGCCAGCGCTGTGACGATTCCGTGAGCAGGGAGCGGGTCTGCGGCTGAACGTTGACCAGCTGACCCGGGCCCGGCATGGCGTTGCGCGTGGCGGGGGTGCTGCCGCATGCGGCCAGGACAGACAAGCCGCCAACGAGCAGCGGGAGACGAAGAAGCCTGAAAAGCATGGATGCCCCTTGGAGAAAGGATGAAACGGTTGTTTTATATATAAAACTGTGATTCACGTAAGAATCAAACCAATGCTACTGGCCGTCGGCAAATGACTCCATGGGAATTTCCCGGAAGCGAAATTCCAAGGAAGAAACGCGCTCGAAAACCCCCGTTGGCTTTTGTGGGAAAATGCCTGTTCTTCTTCTGAATCCACAAGAGCGAGAAAGGCAATCTGGTTATGACACCGCGAACTATGGAGACCACCTCCACGGCCCTCTGAGGCCTGCAGTTCGCGCCTGCCCGATTGATTTCCTTTTGACCCCCACCAGCGCGGCCCCTGCCGCGCTTTTTTGTTTTCTGGACCACCCCATGTTGCATATCACGCTCCCCGACGGCTCCCAACGCGAATACTCCGGCCCGGTCACGGTCGCCGACGTGGCGGCCTCGATCGGCACCGGCCTGGCCAAGGCCGCCCTGGCCGGCAAGATCGGCGACAAGGTGGTGGACACCAGCTACCTCATCACGCAGGACAGCCCGCTGTCCATCGTGACGGCCAAGGACGCCGACGGCCTGGAGGTGATCCGCCACTCGACGGCGCACTTGCTGGCCTATGCCGTGAAGGAGCTGTTCCCCGATGCGCAGGTGACCATCGGCCCGGTGATCGAGCACGGCTTCTTCTACGACTTCTCGTACAAGCGCCCCTTCACGCCCGAAGACCTGGTGGCGATCGAGAAGCGCATGGCCGAGCTGGCCGCCAAGGACGAGCCGGTGGTGCGCCGCGTGTTGCCGCGCGACGAGGCCGTGGCGTACTTCAAGGGCCTGGGCGAGTTCTACAAGGCGGAGATCATTGCCAGCATCCCCAGCAACGAGGATGTGTCGCTGTACCGCGAAGGCGCTTTTGAAGACCTGTGCCGCGGCCCGCACGTGCCCAGCACCGGCAAGCTCAAGCATTTCAAGCTCATGAAGGTGGCGGGCGCCTACTGGCGCGGCGACCACCGCAACGAGATGCTGCAACGCATCTACGGCACGGCCTGGGCGACCAAGGACGAGCTGCAGCAGTACCTGACGATGCTGGAGGAGGCCGAGAAGCGCGACCACCGCAAGCTGGGCCGCGAACTTGACCTGTTCCACATCGACGAGCACTCGCCGGGCACGGTGTTCTGGCACCCCAAGGGCTGGACGGTGTGGCAGGAAGTGGAGCAGTACATGCGCCGCGTGTACCGCGACAACGGCTACCAGGAGGTGAAGGGCCCGCAGATTCTGGACCAGAGCCTGTGGGAGAAAACCGGCCACTGGGACAAGTACCGCGAGAACATGTTCGTGACGGAGTCGGAAAAGCGCGACTACGCGCTCAAGCCGATGAACTGCCCCGGCCACATCCTGATCTTCAAGCAGGGCATCAAGAGCTACCGCGACCTGCCGCTGCGGTTCGGTGAGTTCGGCCAGTGCCACCGCAACGAGCCCTCGGGCGGCCTGCACGGCATCATGCGCGTGCGCGCCTTCACGCAGGACGACGGCCACATTTTCTGCACGGAAGACCAGATCCAGGCGGAGGTGGTGGCTTTCACCACGCTGCTGCAGAAGGTCTACAAGGACTTCGGTTTCGACAACATCATCTACAAGCTCTCCACCCGCCCGGAAAAGCGCATCGGCACGGAAGAGAGCTGGGATCGCGCCGAGAACGCGCTGGCCGAAGGCCTGCGGGCGTCGGGCTGCGATTTCGAGTACCTGCCGGGCGAGGGCGCCTTCTACGGCCCGAAGATCGAATACACGCTGAAGGACGCACTGGGCCGCCCCTGGCAGTGCGGGACGATCCAGGTCGACCCCAACCTGCCCGAGCGCCTGGACGCCGAATTCGTGGGGGAAGACGGCTCGCGCCACCGCCCTATCATGCTGCACCGCGCCATCGTGGGCAGCCTGGAGCGCTTCATCGGCATCCTGATCGAGCAGCACGCCGGGGCGCTGCCCACCTGGCTCTCGCCGGTGCAGGTCGCGGTGCTCAACATCACCGATTCCCAGGCCGAATACTGTCTGGAAATCGCGAAAACTCTGCAGAATCAAGGGCTTAGGGTGACGACGGACCTGCGCAACGAGAAAATTACGTATAAAATACGGGAGCACGCGTTGCAAAAGCTGCCTTTTATCCTTGTCGTGGGCGACAAAGAGAAAGAAGCTGGTGCCGTGGCTGTGCGGGCGCGAGGTAACAAAGACCTCGGTGTCATGCCGCTGGAAGCCTTTTCCAAACTGATCGCGGCTGACGTTTCATCCAAGGTTTGATTTCAAACATCTGGCTGGATGCCCCTGCTGCCATGGCGCACTTCGTGTGCGTGAGGCGGCCGGGTGGCCGCCATTTCGCTTGAACCGGCCCACACAAAGGAACTCACCATAGCTACCAACTTTCGCGACCGCCGCCAACGTGAAGAGCGCGCACACAGACTGAACCGGGAAATCATGGCCCCTGAGGTTCGCCTCAACGGCCCCGAGAACGAGCCCTTGGGCATCGTCAGTTTGCAGGAAGCGCTGCGCATGGCCGGTGAGCTGGATGTGGACCTGGTCGAAATTGCGGCCACTGCCGTCCCTCCGGTGTGTCGCCTGATGGACTACGGCAAGTTCAAGTACCAGGAGCAGAAGAAGGCGGCGGAAGCCAAGGCCAAGCAGACGGTCATCGAGATCAAGGAAATCAAGTTCCGGCCCGGTACCGACGATGGCGACTACAACATCAAGATGCGCAACATCCGGCGCTTCCTGGACGATGGTGACAAGTGCAAGATCACGCTGCGGTTCCGCGGCCGTGAGATCACCCACCAGGATCTGGGGCTGGCCCTGCTGAACCGCATTCGCGATGAGTTGGCCGATTCGATCGTGGTGGAGCAGTTTCCCAAGCTCGAAGGGCGCCAGATGATCATGATGATCGCGCCCGGTCGTAAAAAGGCCGGTGGCGCGGCCAAACCCGCCGAGGCCGCTGCAGCAGCGCCTGCGGCAAGCCAGTCGGCCGCCTGAGGGCGGTTGGCGGCCAAGAACAGCATTGGACGGGCAGGGTAGTCTCCTGCCGGTTCGAGGCGCCGGCTGAAAAGCCGGACGCCGAATCGGAGAGCCGAAAGGCTGTCCATAAAAGTGGCTCGGGGCCAACAAGTCCGCGGAAGGTTCGCGGCGCCTCACGAGCACAAATGAAAAGGAGCATGAAGATGCCCAAAATGAAGACCAAGAGCAGCGCGAAAAAGCGTTTTCGCGTTCGTCCCGGTGGCACCGTCAAGCGCGGTCAAGCCTTCAAGCGTCACATCTTGACCAAGAAGACCACCAAGAACAAGCGCCACCTGCGTGGAGCAGTCACCGTGCATGAGACCAACATGGGTCACATGGCACAGATGCTGCCCGGCATGGGCATTTGATCAACGACGAACAAGGAGAACACACATGCCTCGCGTCAAACGTGGTGTAACGGCTCGCGCCCGACACAAAAAGGTTCTGGCTCTGGCCAAAGGTTTCCGCGGCCGCCGCGGCAACGTCTTCCGCATCGCCAAACAGGCGGTGATGAAGGCTGGGCAATATGCCTACCGCGATCGCCGCACGAAGAAGCGCGTCTTCCGTCAACTGTGGATCGCCCGTATCAATGCGGGTGCCCGTGCTTGCGGCCTGACGTACAGCCAATTCGCCAACGGCCTGAAGAAGGCTCAGATCGAAATCGACCGCAAGGTGCTGGCCGATCTGGCGGTGAACGATCCGGCTGCCTTTGGCAGCATCGTGGAGCAAGTCAAAGCCAAGCTGGCCGCTTGATTCACGGCAGGAGCACGCCGCCTCACGGCGGCGTGCCCCGTCGCTCAAAGGGGTTGAGGCTTGAGGGATTCCCTCGCTGGCTTCAACCCCTTTTTTATTTCCCAACGATTCAAGCACACACATGAACGAGTTGGACGCATTGGTCGAGAGCGCCCGTGCCGGGTTTGTTCAAGCCGCCACGCCGGCCGATCTGGAAAACGCCAAGGCGCAGTACCTCGGCAAGTCGGGCCGCATCACCGAGCTGATGAAGGGCCTGGGCACCCTCTCCGTGGAAGAGAAGAAGACCCGCGGCGCGGCCATCAACCAGGCCAAGCAGGCGATCGAAGCCGCGCTGACCGAACGCCGCCAGGCCCTGGCCGATGCCGAGTTGCAAGCGCAACTCAAGGCCGAGGCGCTCGACGTGACCTTGCCCGGTCGCCAGCGCGGCCAGGGTGGCCTGCACCCGGTGAGCCTGACGCTGGAGCGCATCGAAGCGATCTTCGGCTCCATGGGTTTCGAGGTGGCCGACGGCCCCGAGATCGAATCCGACTGGTTCAACTTCACGGCCTTGAACACGCCCGAGGACCATCCGGCGCGTTCCATGCACGACACGTTCTACGTGGAGGGGGGCAGCGAGAAGGCGCCCAACCTCCTGCGCACGCACACCAGCCCGATGCAGATCCGCCACGCGGTGCAGCACGTCAAGCGCCACCGTGCCGATCTGGATGCCGGGCGCTCCATGCCCGAGATCCGCGTGATCGCGCCCGGCCGCACCTACCGGGTGGACAGCGATGCGACGCACTCGCCGATGTTCCACCAGTGCGAAGGCCTGTGGATCGGTGAGAACGTCAGCTTCAAGGACCTGAAACACGTCTTCACGGACTTCTGCCGCACCTTCTTCGAGTCCGACGATCTGGTGCTGCGTTTCCGTCCCAGCTTCTTTCCGTTCACCGAGCCCAGCGCCGAGATCGACATCCAGTTCCAGCACGGCCCCCTGGCGGGGCGCTGGCTGGAGGTGGCGGGCTCGGGCCAGGTGCACCCGAACGTGGTGCGCAACATGGGCCTGGACCCGGAGCGCTACATCGGCTTTGCCTTCGGCATGGGGCCTGACCGCCTGACCATGCTGCGCTACGGCGTCAATGACCTGCGCCTGTTCTTCGACGGTGACGTCCGTTTTCTCGCCCAGTTCCGCTGAGACCACGACATGCAATTTCCCGAATCCTGGCTGCGCGCCTTCTGCAATCCGCCCCTGACCAGCCAGCAGCTGGCCGATACCCTGACCATGGCCGGTCTGGAGGTCGAAGAGCTGGAGCCGGTGGCGCCGCCGTTCACGAAGGTGGTGGTGGGCGAGATCAAGGACGCCGTGCAACACCCCAATGCCGACCGCCTGCGCGTGTGCCAGGTGGATGTGGGGCAGGGCAGTCTGCTCAACATCGTCTGTGGTGCGCCCAATGCCCGTGTGGGCATCAAGGTGCCTTGCGCGCTGGTGGGCGCTGAGTTGCCACCCGGCGACGACGGCAAGCCGTTCCAGATCAAGCTGGGCAAGCTGCGCGGCGTGGAGAGCCAGGGCATGCTGTGCTCGGCGCGCGAGCTCAAGCTGTCCGACGAACACGGCGGCCTGCTGGAGCTGCCGGCCGATGCCCCGGTGGGGCGCGACATTCGCGAACAGCTGGCGCTGGACGACATGCTGTTCACGCTCAAGCTCACGCCCAACCTGGCGCATTGCCTGAGCGTGTACGGCATTGCCCGCGAGGTGTCGGCGCTCACCGGCTCACCGCTGATCGAGCCGGCGTTTCCGTCGGTGGCGGCACCGCTGCAGGACCGCCTGCCGGTGCGCGTGGAGGCGCCGGACCTGTGCGGCCGTTTCACCGGGCGCATCGTGCGCGGCGTGAACACCCGCGCCACGACGCCCGCCTGGATGGTGGATCGCCTGGCCCGCTGCGGCCAGCGCAGCGTTTCCCCGCTGGTGGACATCTCCAACTACGTGATGTTCGAGCTGGGGCGCCCGTCCCACATCTTTGACCTCGACAAGATCCACGGCGGCCTGCAGGTGCGTTGGGGCCGTGAGGGCGAATCGCTCAAGCTGCTCAACGGCAACACGGTGGCGGTGGATGCGCAGGTCGGCGTGATCGCCGACGATGAAAACGTGGAATCGCTGGCCGGCATCATGGGCGGCGACTCCACGGCGGTGTCGGACGACACGCAGAACATCTACATCGAAGCCGCGTTCTGGTGGCCCAAGTCGATTGCGGGCCGTTCGCGCCGCTACAACTTCTCGACCGATGCCGGTCACCGTTTCGAGCGCGGTGTGGACCCCTCCACCACGCGCGAGCACGTGCAGCGCATCACGCAACTGGTGCTGGACATCTGCGGCGGTCAGGCCGCCGTGCTGGACGACCACGTGGTGCAACTGCCCACGCCGCAGCCGGTCACGCTGCGCGTGGCCCGTGCGGCCAAGGTCATCGGCATGCCGGTCGACCAGGCGCTGTGCGCGGGCGCTTTGCGCCGCCTGGGCCTGCCGGTGGAAGAGGGCGATGGCCTGCTCACGGTGACGCCGCCAGCCTACCGCTTCGATCTTCAGATCGAGGAAGACCTGATCGAAGAGGTGGCGCGCATCGTCGGCTACGAAAAGCTGCCCGACACGCCGCCGCTGGCGCCCATCACGGCCAAGATCCGCACCGAAGCGCGCCGGGGCCCGTTTGCGGTTCGCCGTGGCTTGGCCCAGCTGGGTTATCAGGAAACCATCAATTTCAGCTTCGTGGAAGAGCGCTGGGAGCGCGAGCTGGCCGGCAACGCCGACCCGATCCGCCTGCTGAACCCGATCGCCAGCCAGATGAGCGTGATGCGCTCGTCGCTGCTCGGCAATCTGCTGTCGGTCCTCAAGTTCAACCTGGATCGCCGGACCGACCGCGTGCGCCTGTTTGAAGTCGGGCGCGTGTTCTTCAAGGACGCATCCGTCGTCGAGAGCGACACCAGCGTCGCCGGCTTCCGCCAGCCCATGCGGGTGGCCGGTCTGGCTTACGGTTCCACCGAGGCGCTGCAGTGGGGCACGTCCGAACGCGCCGTGGACTTCTTCGACGTGAAGGGCGACGTGCAGGCACTGCTGGCCCCGCGCCGGCCGGAGTACAAGGTGGCGGAGCACCCCGCGATGCACCCGGGGCGCTGTGCCGGTGTCTGGCTGGACGGCCGCTGCATCGGCCACGTGGGTGAGTTGCACCCGCGTTGGCGCCAGGGCTACGACGTGGCTCAGGCGCCGGTGATGTTCGAGCTGGAGCTCGACGCCGTGCTGGAGCGCCCTGTGCCGGCCTACCAGGCCGTGAGCCGATTCCAGGCGGTGGAGCGCGATCTGGCCATCGTGGTCAAGGAGTCGGTGACGCATGCCGCCGTGCTGGACGCGATCCGCTCGCCGGCCAGCCCCTGGCTGCGCGATGTCGTGCTGTTCGACGTCTACCGCCCCAAGAAGCAGGCCGCTTCCGAAGGCACGCCCGCAGGGGCGCTGGCGGCGGATGAAAAAAGCCTGGCGGTGCGCCTGGTGCTGAACCGGGACGACGCTACACTGACCGAAGAGGAGATCGACGCGACCGTGAACGCCGCGGTCGATGCAGTGGCCCAACGGGTGGCCGGTCGATTGCGCGCCTGAGACGAACAAGATGGAGAATGTCCGCATGGAACTCGCTGTTGAAAGCCTGGAAACGCCTGCCTTGACCAAGGCGCAGCTCGCGGAGTTGCTGTTCGATCAGATCGGTCTGAACAAGCGCGAATCCAAGGACATGATCGATGCCTTCTTCGATCTGATCACCGACAGCTTGGTGAATGGCACCGACGTCAAGATCTCGGGGTTCGGCAATTTCCAGATTCGGACCAAGGCGCCCCGGCCCGGGCGCAACCCCCGCACGGGCGAGCCCGTGGCCATCGAGGCGCGCCGCGTGGTGACTTTCCACGCCAGCCCCAAGCTCAAGGAACAGGTGCAAACCGCCATCATCGGCGGCTGAAGCGTCTTTTCGAGACAACGGCCGACCCCTGGGGCGGTGTGTTTCTTGACCACAAAAACGCCCCAGATTGGGGCGTTTTTGCTGGGGAGCGGGGCTGTTGCAACATTTCACACGGAAATGTTCACCAGCCCGTGCACACACGCACCAGTTAGAGTAGATTTCAAGGTTCGGTTCGTACCGCCTTGATTTTCATGGAAAAAACGCTTCCTCCGATTCCCGCCAAGCGCTACTTCACCATCGGTGAAGTGGGCGAGTTGTGTGGCGTCAAGCCGCACGTGCTGCGGTACTGGGAGCAGGAGTTCACGCAGCTCAGGCCCATGAAGCGGCGCGGCAATCGCCGTTATTACCAGCACCACGAGGTGCTGATGATCCGCCGCATCCGTGAGCTGCTCTACGACCAGGGCTTCACCATCAGCGGGGCGCGCAACAAGCTTCAGGAAATCGTTCAGGCCGAACGCGACAAGCGCCGCAACGAGGAAGATGAAGCCATTGACGTGATCGACCTCGATGAAGTCGTTCATGGCGAGGTCGTGATTCCTTTGATCGAGGCTGAGTACCCCGTGCACACGGGTCCCGGCGGGCTTCTGCACGATGTTCGACGGGAATTGCTTGAAATTCGTGAGCTTCTGAGGCTCTCGGCCTGATTTGCTTCATTTGGACGCTATAATTTGAGGCTTGTCGGCGTGTAGCGCAGCCTGGTAGCGCACTTGCATGGGGTGCAAGGGGTCGCGAGTTCGAATCCCGCCACGCCGACCAATTTACGAGAGCCCGAAATCGAAAGATTTCGGGCTTTTCTGTTTTTCCGGTGCCTCTGCCAGATCGAACTTCAGGAAAATCAAGTCGCTTCGGGCGCTTGTTGAGAAAGTGCTGTTGAATCCAGGCGTCGAAACGAGCGGGCCAGCGCCGTTTCGACGGGGCGCCAAAGCGGGCAATATGTCCGCTTTTGACCCGTATTTGCTTACTTTTTGTTGCGCGTGCTCTATACTTGCGCTACCAAAGGCTCAAGCATCCGTTGGCTTCATTTCGCACCCGGGCCTGTCTTGCCAGAGAGGTAAACAAGATGATCGATTCTTCCACTCCGTCCCAGCCTACTTCCGGCGTGTCTCGCCGCCGCCTGGTGCGTGCCGGCCTCTCGGCCGCCCCGGTGATGGCTGCCCTGAAGAGCAACAGCGTGCTGGCAGGGGACCACACCTGCATTCGCCCCTCGTCGTTCTCTTCGCTGGCCGCCGCGCAAATGAAGGTCAGCCAAGGCCGTGCGATCAAGACCGACTACGAGTGCAAGTCGCACGGCTACTGGAAGAACAGCAACGCCGGTCTGGCCACGAAGTTCAAGGAAACGACCAAGTTTCTTTCGACCACCACCGGCTTCACGCGCGACCCCGGCAACGCCTACGGCAGCCTGACGATCCAGCAGGTGCTCGAGCAAGGCGGCAACCGCAACAACGCGGCTCTGGCCCGCCATGTGGCCGCGGCCTTCCTGACGGCGACCGCGTTCAACAACGATTCGACGCGCGTGCTGCTGACCAAGAGCCAGTGCAGCGCCATCTGGAATGGTCAGGGTGTGTGGTCGCCCTTCTCGGGAACGACCTGGACGCTGTCGCAGACGATGGCCTACTTTGACATGATCTACGGTCCAGCCTTCCTGTGACCCTGGCACAGGCTCAGGCCAACTTCGGTTGTTCCCGGGCCGATCATTTCGCGATTCAGCGTTGGCCGGATGGTGTGGTCGTGTACGACGACACCAGCGGCAGCCTTCACGCGCTGACGCCCGTGGCAGGCGAGGCGTTTGACCTGTTCCTCGCCGGGCAGGCCCACGACGCCGCCAGCCTTGCCCAGGCCCTGGGCCTTGTTGAACCTGCCACCGAGGAACTGGACATGTTGCAGTCCTTGCTGATGCAGTTCGAGTCAATGGGTTTGATCGAGTGCACGCCGGGGTAAGTTCAACGCAGGCGCTGGCGGCATTTTCCCCGGCGGAACTGGCGCAACGCCTCCGCACCGACGGCGTCTATTTGCGCATCCCCCCTTTCGTCATGCACATCCGCAGCCCCATATCGGTGGTGGCAGAAGGCCTGCATGCGCTGTACCCCGACCACGAAGTCCTGACGGGAGACGATGTCTTCGCCGATTTCCACGTGGCCGTGAAGCCCAAGCGCCTCCCGTGGAAGACGGTGTGTGTTTTCGAGATGGATGGTTTTCGGCCGTTCACCCCGCTGGCGTACGGCGAGGCGTTCGCGTTCCTGGAATGGGGCATGAACTGGTGCGTGACCAGCTATTGCCACACCTGGATCACGATCCACTCGGCGGTGCTGGAAAAGGGCGGCCGGGTGCTCGTTCTTCCGGCGCCTCCGGGCTCGGGCAAGAGCACGCTGTGCGCGGCCCTCATGCTGAGTGGCTGGCGCCTGTTGTCCGACGAGATGGCGCTGCTCGATCCGGTGTCGGGTCAGGTGACCCCGTCGCCGCGCCCCGTGAGCCTGAAGAACGAGTCGATCGAAGTCATCCGCAGACGTGCGCCCGGTGCGAGCTTCGGGCCGGTCGCCCGGGACACGATGAAGGGCACGGTGGCCCACATGCGCATTTCACCGGACAGCCTCGCACGCGCAGACCGATCGGCTTCGCCGGCGTGGGTGGTGTTTCCCCGGTTCAAGCGAGACGCTGCGCTGACCGTGGTCGAACGCCCCAAGGCCAGCGCGTTGGTGGAGCTGGCGTCCAACAGCTTCAACCACCATGTCCATGGGCGCACCGGTTTTCAGGCCTTGGCGGCCTTGGTGGACGGTTGTGGCTGTCACGACCTGGAGTACAGCCACCTGGACGAAGCCATCGCCTGGTTCGACAACCTGGCCGCCGCTCCCGCATGACACTGCCTCGCATCGACATCCTTGTCGCCGCCTTGAAGCAACCCGCCACGCTGAGCGGCCTGAGCCCGGGTGCCTGGGACCTGCTCATCCGCCAGGCCCGTCAGGCCGATGCGCTTGCCCGCATCGGCAGCGGTGCTCAGGCGAGCGGGGTCTGGGAGGACCTGCCCCCGGCTCCGCGCCGGCACCTGGCTTCGGCCATGGGGTTGGCGGCCCGTCAGCACACCGAGCTGCGCTACGAGGTGGTCGAGATTGCGCGTGCGCTGGAGGCCGTCGGCCTGCCGGTGGTGCTGCTCAAGGGCGCGGCCTACACCATGGCGGGCCTGGATGCCTCGCGCGGGCGCATGGTGTCGGACGTGGACATCCTGGTGCCCAGGCAGCGCCTGGCCGACGTGGAGTCGGCGCTGATGATGGGCGGCTGGGTGTCCATGAACCGCGATGCCTACGACCAGCGTTACTACCGGACCTGGATGCACGAGCTGCCGCCGCTGAAACACATGAAACGGGGCACGGTGCTCGATGTTCACCACGCCATCATGCCGCTGACGGCCCGGCTCAAGCCCGATTCCAACCTGCTGTTGGGCAGCGCGCGAGCGATCGGCGACGATGCCCGCATCCAGGTGCTGTGCCCTGCCGACATGGTGTTGCACAGCGCCGCGCATCTGTTCCATGAGGGCGATCTGGAGCTCGGGCTGCGGGGCCTGGTCGATCTGGACGCGCTGCTGCGCGAGTTCGCGGCGAACGCCACCTTCTGGCCCGAGCTGCTCGCACGGGCCCGCGCCTTGCAACTGGAGTGGCCCCTGCACCAGGCTTTGCGCTACGCCGGAATGCTGCTGGAGACCCCCATCCTCCCGGAGGTGACCGAGGCGCTGCGAGCCAGCCCGGGTGTGCGCATTGCCCCTTGGCGCCAGCGCGCGCTGGACGCGCTTTTCCTGCGGGCTCTGCGCCCGGCCCACGCGTCGGCTTCGGACGCGTGGACGCCCGCTGCGCGTTTCATCCTTTACCTGCGGGGGCACTGGTTGCGCATGCCGCCGGTCATGCTGGTGTGGCATCTTCTGCGCAAGCTGGTCAAATCCGTGCGGGCGGATCCCGTGGAAGCCAAATGAAACGACGCCTTTTCCATGTCGCGAGCCTCGGTGCGATCGGTCTCCTGTGGGCGGCCAGCACCTGGGCAGGCCTGGCCGACACGGTGCTGCGGGTCAAGCCTTCGGTGGTGCTGGTCGGTACGTTCAAGACCACCGACAACCCGCGCTTTCAATTGCGCGGCGCGGGCTTCCTGGTGGCGCGGGGTGATCTGGTGGTGACCAGTGCCCATGTGTTGCCGTCGGACGCCGGATCGGCCGACGAGGCTTCGCTGGTGGTTCAGGTGCGTGTGGGGCAGGGCGACTGGCAGATGCGCACGGCCACCGTGCTGGAAACCGATGCCGCGCGCGACCTGACCCTGCTGCGCGTGGCGGGCGCGCCCGGGCCGGCGCTCAAGATCGGGGACTCCCGGCGCGTGAGGGAGGGTGACGATCTCGCTTTCATGGGGTTTCCCATCGGGGGCTCGCTCGGGTTCTCGCATGTCACGCACCGGGCGACGGTGTCCACCATCACCTCGGCGGCCTTGCCCAGTCCCTCAGCGGAGCGCTTGAGGGAGCAGGCCATCCGCAGTCTGCGCAACGGCACCTACGACATCTTCCAGCTCGATGCGACGGCCTACCCGGGCAACAGCGGCGGGCCGCTGTTCGATCCGGAGACGGGCGAGGTGATGGGGGTGATGAACATGGTGCTGATCAAGAACACGCGCGAGTCGGCGCTGAGCCAGCCTTCGGGCATCTCGTATGCCATTCCCTCCCGCTATGTGCAGGAGCTGGTGGACCGGCACCGCTAAGGATTCGCCATGAGCGCTGTCGAACAGGTGGATGCCCTGGTGGCGGGTGCCGGCGTGGTGGGGCTCGCCGTGGCCCGTGCCCTGGCCCTGGCGGGGCGCGAGGTGATGGTGCTGGAGCGTGAGGCGGACATCGGCACCGGCACGAGCTCGCGCAACAGCGAGGTCATCCATGCCGGCATCTACTACCCGGCGGGTTCGCTCAAGGCGCGGCTGTGCGTTCAGGGCAAGCAGGACCTGTACGCCTATTGCGCGCAGCGAGGCATCGCCCACCGGCGCTGCGGCAAGCTCATCGTGGCCCACACCGCGTCCCAACTGGCGGCCCTGCCGTCGATCATCGAGAAGGCCCGCGCGAACGGCGTGCACGATTTGCAGTTGCTCAGCCGCGAGCAGGCGCGGGAACTGGAGCCGCAGCTGGAGTGCCTGGGGGCGGTGCATTCGCCGTCCACCGGCATCGTGGACAGCCATGGCCTGATGTTGGCGCTGCAGGGCGATCTGGAGCACGCGGGCGGCATGGTGGTGTGCCACGCGGACGTGGCGCAGGTTGCCGCGTCCGGTGCGGGCATCGATGTCCAGACGCTCGACGGCACACGCCTGCAGGCGCGCACGGTGGTCAATGCCGCGGGGCTGGGCGCGTGCGACCTGGCGCGGCGCATTCGCGGGTTGACCGCCGAGCACGTGCCTCGCGCGTGGTTTGCGAAGGGCAGCTATTTCACCCTGTCGGGCCGCGCCCCTTTCGACCACCTCATCTATCCCGCGCCCGAGCCCGACAAGCACCTCGCGGGCCTGGGGGTGCACCTCACGCTGGACCTGGGCGGGCAGGCCAAGTTCGGGCCGGATGTGCAATGGGTCGACCGGGCCGACGATCTGCAGGTGGACCCGGCCCGGGGTGAGGCGTTCTACGCGGAGGTGCGCCGCTACTGGCCGGGTCTGCCGGACGGCGCCTTGCAGCCCGGCTACGCGGGCATGCGGCCCAAGATCAGCGGGCCGCATGAGCCGGCGGCGGACTTCGTCATTCAAGGGCCGGCGGTGCACGGCCTGCCGGGACTGGTCAACCTGTTCGGGATCGAATCCCCGGGCCTCACCAGCTGCCTGGCCATCGCCGACCAGGTCGTTGCGCTGACCTGATCAGCTCTCGGCCTGAGCCTGGGCCTGGATCGCCCGCGCCGATGCCCAGACCAGGGCAGGCCCCTGGTAGATCAGGCCGGTGTAGATCTGCACCAGGTTCGCGCCCGACTGGATCTTGCTCACCGCGTCTTCCGCGCTCATCACGCCGCCCACGCCGATGATGGGGAAGCTCTTGCCCAGGCAGGCGCGCAGCTGGCGGATCACGCGGTTGCTGGCCTGCAGCACGGGCGCCCCCGAGAGGCCGCCGGTTTCCTGCGCGTGCGGCAGGCCTGCCACCGCTTCGCGGCTCAGCGTGGTGTTGGTCGCGATCACGCCGAAGGCGCTGGTGGCCACGCCGTCGCTGTCCGAGCCGTAGCGCATCAGCGTGGTGGCGATGATCTCGACCTGCGTTTCGTCCAGGTCCGGTGCGATCTTCACGAACACCGGGATGCGCCGGCCATGGCGCTGCGCCAGCAGCTCCCGCCGCTCCGCGACCGCACCGAGCAGGGCGTCCAGGGCCTCATCGCTCTGCAGGCTGCGCAGGTTTTGCGTGTTGGGGCTGGAGATGTTCACGGTGACGTAGTCGGCGTGGGGATAGACCCCGTCGAGGCAGGTCAGGTAGTCGTCGGTCGCGCGCTCGATCGGCGTGCTGGCGTTCTTGCCGATGTTCAGGCCCAGCAGCATGGGACTCACGCCGTTCTGCTGGCGAAAGCGCGCCTTCTTCACGTTGGTGATGAAGGCGTCCAGCCCCTCGTTGTTGAAACCCAGGCGGTTGATCAGGGCCTGGGCCTTGGGCAGGCGGAACATGCGGGGCTTGGGGTTGCCGGGCTGGGCCTTGGGGGTCACGGTGCCCACCTCGACGAAACCGAAACCCATCGCCGCCAGGCCGTCGATGCAGCGCGCGTTCTTGTCCAGGCCGGCGGCCAGGCCCACGCGGTTGGGAAACTGCAGCCCGGCCAGCGTGTACGGGTCGTGCACGCGGGGTTCACCATACAGGCAGGTCAGCGGTGAGTTCTGCAGCCGCGCGATGGAGCCCAGGGTGAGTTCGTGGGCGGCCTCGGGGTCCAGGCTGAACAGAAAGGGGCGTGCGACGCCGTAGGGAAGAAGCGACATTGGATAATCCGGCTTGTTGTTCCAACCGATTGTCTCAAATGACCCAAGACGAACTCAAAGCCCTGGTGGGCCAGGCTGCCCTGCAATACGTGACCCCGGGCGACATCGTGGGGGTCGGCACCGGCTCGACCGTCAACAAGTTCATCGACGCACTGGCTGGCATGAAGGATCAGATTCCCGGTGCCGTCTCCAGCTCGGAAGCGTCCACCGCGCGCCTGAAAGCGCTGGGCATCCCGGTCTTCGAGGCCAATGCCGTGGGCGAACTCTCGGTCTACATCGACGGTGCGGACGAGATCGACGGCCAGGGCCACATGGTCAAGGGCGGGGGCGCAGCCCTCACGCGGGAAAAGATCGTGGCAGCGCAATCGCGCCGCTTCGTCTGCATCGCCGACGACTCCAAGCTGGTGAAGGTGCTGGGCCGCTTTCCCTTGCCGGTGGAAGTGATCCCCATGGCGACGGCCCGCCTGGTGCGCCAGTTCGCGGCGATGGGAGCCACCGCGCAGGTGCGGTTGAAAGACGGGGCACCGCTGGTGACCGACAACGGCCAGCACATCCTGGATGTGACAGGCCTGCAGATCAGCGACCCGCTGGCGTTCGAGAGCCAGGTCAACCAGTGGCCGGGCGTGGTGACGGTGGGGGTGTTCGCCCATCAGAAGGCGGGCGTGTGCCTGCTGGGCACGCCGGACGGCGTGAAGACGCTGACGTTCTGAGATGCTGAGCCGGCTGGGAAGGCCGGCCGGTGATCAGAAGCGGATGCCCGCGGGGTTCTGCGGGGGCGGTGTGACCGGCACCTCGGCAGGGGCCGGGGCCTGGGTGGCTTGCGCCCCGCCGGATGCGGCCGCTGCGGCACCCTCGGCAGGCCGCACGGCCACCAGCGGCGTGGCGCCTGGACGGCGGTAGCTGGAGGGCAGGGCGGACTGTTTGGGGTAGCCGGCGGCATCCAGGAATTGCGTCCACTCGGTGTCCGAGTAGCCCTTGATCTGCTGGCCGCCGATGGTCAGGAAGGGCAGGGAGGTTTCTCCGCTGAGGCGCTTGAGCGCTTCGCCATCCTGCACCGTCTCGATCGTTTTTTCGCTGTAAGGAATGCCGCGCGCATTGAGCAGGTTGCGCCCGCTGTTGCACGGGGCGCAGTCCCGGCCGGTGTAAAGCGTGACGGGGTAGCGGCTGCTGACCTGGCGCAGTTCGTAGGGCAGTTGGGCGCCGGCGGATGCGCCGGCGCCGGTGTTGCCCACGGGGCGCACGGGGGCGGTGGCCGGTGGCGGTTGGTCGGAGAAGGTGGTTTTGCCGTCCGGTCCCACGATCCGGTAGACGCCCTGGGCGAGCACCGGGGCGGCAAGCAGGCCGGCCAGCACGGCCAGGGCGAACGGTCGGGAAGTGCGGTGAAGGGCGTTCATGACGGTTCCTATCGGCAGGCCACGGCGCAAATCAAGCCATGCCCTGGTGGCGCAACAGGGCGTCGATGCTCGGCTCGCGGCCCCGGAAGGCCTTGAACGACTCCATGGCCGGGCGGCTGCCCCCGGCTTCCAGGATCGCCTGACGATAGCGGCGCCCCGTGGCGACGTCCAGCGTGCTGTGGCCATTTTGCAGCGCCGCCTCCTCGAAGGCGGCATAGGCATCGGCCGAGAGCACTTCGGCCCATTTGTAGCTGTAGTAGCCCGCCGAGTAGCCGCCGGCAAAGATGTGGCTGAAGGTGTGCGGCGTACGGCTGTAGGCCGGCGGCTGCAGCACGGCCACCTCGTCGCGCACCTGTTGTTGCAGCGCCAGGATGGCCGCGCCGTTTGTGGCCGGCTCGGGCAGGCTGTGCAGCAGCATGTCGAACAGCGAGAACTCCACCTGGCGCAGCGTCTGAAGGCCGCTCTGGTAGTTCTTGGCGGCCAGCATCTTGTCGAACAGCGCGCGCGGCAGGGGCTCGCCGGTGTCCACGTGGGCCGTCATGTGCTTGAGCACGTCCCATTCCCAGCAGAAGTTCTCCATGAACTGGCTGGGCAGCTCGACCGCGTCCCACTCCACGCCGCTGATGCCGGAGACATCGCGCTCGTTCACTTTCGTGAGCATGTGGTGCAGGCCGTGGCCGAACTCGTGGAACAGGGTGATGACGTCGTCGTGCGTGAGCAGCGCGGGCTTGCCGTTCACCCCTTCGGCGAAGTTGCAGACCAGGTGCGCCACCGGCGTTTGCAGCAGACCGGTGTCGGGCCGCAGCCAGCGGGCGCGCACGTCGTCCATCCAGGCGCCGCCGCGCTTGCCGGTGCGTGCGGCGGGGTCCAGGTAGAACTGCCCGACCAGCTCGGTGCCCTGGGGCCCCGAGCGCTCGATGCGGTAGAACGCCACACCCGGGTTCCACACCGGCGCCTGGTCGGGGCGGATGGCGACCTCGAACAGGGTTTCGACGATCTGGAACAACCCGGCCAGCACCTTGGGGGCGGTGAAATAGGGTTTGACTTCCTGCTCGCTGAAAGCGTAGCGCGCTTCCTTGAGCTTCTCGCCGATGTAGGGCCAGTCCCAGGCCTGGGGATCTTTCAGGCCGAGTTCGGTGGCGGCGAATTCGCGCAGGTCGGCCAGGTCTTTCTGTGCGTGGGGCCGGGCCTTGGCGGCCAGGTCGCGCAGGAAGGCGATCACCTGCTCGGGCGACTCGGCCATCTTGGGCACCAGCGACACGTCGGCGTAGTGGCGGTAGCCCAGCAGGCGGGATTCTTCGTGGCGCAGGGCAAGCAACTCGCCCATGATCGCGGTGTTGTCGAATTTGGCGGCCTCGCCGGCCGCCTGGTCGCTGGCGCGCGTGGCGTAGGCGCGGTAGAGCTTTTCGCGCAGCGGGCTGCTGTGGGCGAACTGCATCACCGGCAGGTAGCAGGGCATCTTCAGCGTGAGCTTGTGACCGGCCTTGCCCTCGGCCTGGGCCGCCGCCGCAGTGGCCTGCAGCACGTCGTCGGGCACGCCGGCCATCTCGTCGGTCGTGGCGATCAGCGAAAAGGCGTCGGTGGCGTCCAGGGCGTTTTCACTGAATTTCTGGGCCAATTCGGCCTGCCGCTCCTGCAGCCAGGCAAAACGGGCCTTGGCCTCGCCTTCCAGGGCCGCACCGCCCAGCACGAAGCCGCGCATGGCGTTGTGGTGGGCCTGGGCCTGTTCGGGGTTGAGCGTGGCCGGGTCCATGGCCTTGTACTTGGCGTACAGGCGCTCGTCGGCGCCCAGGCGCGTCCAGAACTCGGTGACCTTGGGCAGCGCCTCGTTGTAGGCCGCGCGCAGCTCGGGGGTATCGGCCACGCTGTTGAGGTGGCTCACCGCGCCCCAGGCGCGCGACAGGCGCTCGGCCGGCACGTCCAGGGTGAGGGAGATCCGGGCCCAATCGTTGGGAAACCCGGGGGCTGTGACTTCTTCGAGTGCGGTGCTCGCGGCCTGCAACAGAAGATCCATGGCCGGACCCACTGCCGCCGGCGTGATGGCGTCGAACCTGGGCAGGTCGCTGAAGTCGAGCAGGGGGTTGAGCGTGGCGGGAGCGGTTCGGTCGTTCATGCGTTCTCAGATGTGGTGGTATGAGGGAAGTTCAAGGCGCCGCCCTGCACGAACGAGTGCCCGAAGGCGGTCGCGGCTACTGGGATTGCGCGCTCTTCTTCACGCTCTTTTTCATGACCTTGGCGCGCTTGACCTGGCCGCCGGGGGTCAGGCGCTGGTTGCCCAGCACGCGCACCACCTTGACCTCGGGGCGCTGGCCGCCGCGCTTGCTGAACTTCAGAACCTTGACGTCGCGCGGGCCCGGCTTGCGGTCCTCGTCGACGACCTTTTCCTTTTCGGGCAGGGGGCGCCAGAGCACCAGCAGCTTGCCGATGTGCTGGATCGGGGCGGCATCGAGCTCGTCGGCCAGGGTCTGGAGCATGGCTTCGCGGGCGACGCGGTCGTCGTTCAGCACCCGGATCTTGATCAGACCGTGGGCCTTGAGCGCGGCGTCGGCCTCTTTCTTCACCGAGGCGCTCAGACCGTCGCCGCCGATGTGGACGACGGGATCGAGGTGGTGGGCCTCGGCTCGGTGGACTTTGCGCTGGGCGGGGGTAAGTGTGATCTGGGGCATGGGACAATTATCGTTTACACAGACCCCGGGCGTCCCTTATGGGCATGAAAGTCAAAACACAGAGCAAGAAGGTCAACAAGGCCTGGCTCAACCAGCACGTCAACGACCCTTACGTGCGCCTGGCCCAGAAGGACGGTTACCGCGCGCGGGCCGCCTACAAGCTCCAGGAGATCGACGAAACGCTGGGGCTGGTCCGACCGGGCCAGGCGGTGGTCGACCTGGGCTCCACGCCCGGCGCCTGGAGCCAGTACCTGCGCCGCCGGCTCAGCCCGAACGGGGCGGCGGTGGGCGAGCTGCACGGCACCATCGTCGCGCTGGACATGCTGCCCATGGAGGCGGTGGAGGGCGTTCACTTCATCCAGGGCGACTTCCGCGAAGCCGAGGTGCTGGCCGAACTGGAGCGCACACTCGTGGACAAGGGCGTGCAGCAGGTCGATCTGGTGGTGTCGGACATGGCGCCCAACCTCTCGGGCATCGGCATGACCGATGCCGCGCGGATCTCCGATCTGGTCGAACTCGCGGTGGATTTTGCCGTTCATCACCTCAAACCGGACGGTGCGCTGGTGGTCAAGCTGTTCCATGGCGGCGCGTACGACCCCATGGTGGCGCTGTTCCGCGAGACCTTTCGCACGGTCAAGGCCGTCAAACCCAAGGCTTCCCGGGACAAATCCTCGGAAACCTTCCTGGTGGGGCTGGGTCTGAAAAAGACCGGCTGAGGCACCACGCCCTTTGGCCATTGATAAAAGTCAACCCTTTGATTGACATTGCCGCGTCATGCCCCAGGGGCATGGGGGCTTGAAAGTCCTAGAATGGGAAACATATGAGCTTGTCAGTCACTATCGTCTCCAGGAGCTGCACTTGAACAACCAGTGGTTCTCGAAAATCGCCGTGTGGATGGTCATCGCCATGGTGCTTTTCACCGTCTTCAAGCAGTTCGACACGCGCTCCGCCGCGGGCTCGGGTTACATGGGGTATTCCGAATTCATCGACGAGGTCAAGGCCCAGCGCATCAAGAGCGCCACCATCCAGGAAGGCCAGGGCGGCACTGAAATCGTCGCGGT
Source organism: Hydrogenophaga sp. GW456-12-10-14-TSB4 (assembly GCF_059424305.1). NCBI lineage: Bacteria > Pseudomonadati > Pseudomonadota > Betaproteobacteria > Burkholderiales > Comamonadaceae > Hydrogenophaga > Hydrogenophaga sp. GW456-12-10-14-TSB4. The sequence continues at coordinate 92,852 of NZ_JBWKZH010000006.1, forward strand.
CACGCAGGACGACCGTCGCGTGCGCACCACGGCCACCTCGCTGGACCGGGGTCTGGTCGGCGATCTGATCAACAACAACGTGAAGTTCGACGTGCGTCCGCGCGAAGAAGGCTCGCTGCTGATGACCCTGCTCGTGAGCTGGGGTCCGATGCTGCTGCTGATCGGCGTCTGGATCTACTTCATGCGACAGATGCAGGGTGGCGGCAAGGGCGGGGCGTTCAGCTTCGGCAAGAGCAAGGCCCGCATGCTCGATGAGAACAACAACACCGTGACCTTCGCCGACGTGGCGGGCTGCGACGAGGCCAAGGAAGAAGTCAAGGAAGTCGTGGACTTCCTGAAGGACCCGGCCAAGTTCCAGAAACTGGGCGGGCGCATTCCGCGCGGCCTGCTGCTGGTCGGCCCGCCGGGCACCGGCAAGACGCTGCTGGCCAAGGGCATTGCGGGTGAAGCCAAGGTGCCGTTCTTCAGCATCTCGGGTTCCGACTTCGTGGAAATGTTCGTCGGCGTGGGCGCGGCCCGCGTGCGCGACATGTTCGAGAACGCCAAGAAGAACGCGCCCTGCATCATCTTCATCGACGAAATCGACGCCGTGGGCCGCCAGCGTGGCGCGGGCCTGGGCGGCGGCAACGACGAACGCGAACAGACCCTCAACCAGATGCTGGTGGAGATGGACGGTTTCGAGACCAACCTGGGCGTGATCGTGGTCGCCGCGACCAACCGCCCGGACATCCTGGATGCCGCATTGCTGCGCCCGGGCCGTTTCGACCGCCAGGTCTATGTGACGCTGCCCGACATCCGTGGCCGCGAGCAGATCCTCAACGTGCACATGCGCAAGGTGCCGCTGGGCACCGACGTGAACGCCAGCGTGATCGCGCGCGGCACGCCGGGCATGAGCGGCGCCGATCTGGCCAACCTCTGCAACGAAGCCGCCCTGATGGCCGCACGCCGCAACGCGCGCGTGGTGGAGATGCAGGACTTCGAGAAGGCCAAGGACAAGATCTTCATGGGCCCCGAGCGCAAGAGCATGGTCATGCCCGAGGAAGAGCGCCGCAACACGGCCTACCACGAGTCGGGCCACGCGCTGATCGGCAAGCTGTTGCCCAAGTGCGACCCGGTGCACAAGGTCACCATCATCCCGCGCGGCCGCGCGCTGGGCGTGACCATGAGCCTGCCGTCGCAGGACCGCTACAGCTACGACAAGGACTACATGCTGAACCAGATCAGCATGCTGTTCGGGGGCCGCATCGCCGAAGAAGTGTTCATGAACCAGATGACCACCGGTGCGTCGAACGACTTCGAGCGCGCGACCACGATTGCCCGCGACATGGTCATGCGCTACGGCATGACCGACGCGCTGGGCCCGATGGTCTACGCCGAGAACGAGGGCGAGGTGTTCCTCGGTCGTTCGGTGACCAAGACGACCAACATGAGCGAGTCCACCATGCAGAAGGTGGACGCCGAGGTGCGCCGCATCATCGACGCTCAGTACAAGCTGGCGCGCGACCTGATCGAGCAGCACAGCGACAAGATGCACGCCATGGCCACCGCCCTGCTGGAGTGGGAAACCATCGACGCCGACCAGATCGACGACATCATGGCCGGCAAGCCGCCGCGCCCGCCCAAGGACTGGACGCCGCGCAATCCCTCGGTGGGTGGCGGCGGTGGCAGCGGTGGCACCCCGGCGGTGACCACCGATCCGACACCCTCGGCCGCCTGAACGGCGCGGGTTCTTCATGCACACACGGGGCTTCGGCCCCGTTGTCGTTTCTACCGCTCTTTCTCCTTCTCCCATGCGCTGGCAAACCACCCGTTTCGACATCGATCTCACCCGCCCCCGCGTCATGGGCATCGTCAACGTCACGCCCGACTCGTTTTCCGACGGGGGGCTGCACGCGGGCACGGCGGCGGCACTGAAGCATTGCGAGCAGTTGCTGAAGGAGGGCGCCGACATCCTCGACATCGGCGGCGAGTCCACCCGGCCGGGCAGTCCCGCCGTGCCGCTGGACGAGGAGCTGGCGCGCGTGCTGCCGGTGGTTCGGGAGGCGGTGCGTCTGGACGTGCCGATTTCGGTGGACACCTACAAGCCCGAGGTGATGCGGGCCGTGCTCGATGCCGGAGCCGACATCGTCAACGACATCTGGGCGCTGCGGCGCGGCGATGCCTTGCAGGTGGTGGCGTCGCATCCCCGCTGCGGCGTGTGCCTGATGCACATGCACCGCGATCCCCAGACCATGCAGGTGGCGCCGATGGACGGCGATGTGCTGCCCGACGTGATCGCCTTTCTGGCGGAACGTGCCGGCGCCCTGACGGCGCTGGGCGTGGCGCGCGAGCGCATCGTGCTCGACCCCGGGGTCGGCTTCGGCAAGACGGTGGCCCAGAACCTGAGCCTGCTGGCGCGCCAGGCCGAGTTGTTGCCCCTGGGTTTCGACGTGCTGGCGGGCTGGTCGCGCAAGTCCACGCTGGGGGCCGTCACCCGCCATGAGCGCCCGGCAGACCGCGCGGCGGCCAGCGTGGCGGCCGCCCTGCTGGCCGTGGAGCGGGGCGCGCGTGTGGTGCGCGTGCACGATGTGCGTGACACGGTCGACGCCATCAAGGTCTGGCTGGCACTCCAGACGGGCTGAATGGCAGGGCCGCCCGCGATAATGCAGAGATCAAAACGGAACAACAAGAGAGGACAGGAGCAGCATGGCCCGCAAATACTTTGGCACCGACGGCATCCGAGGCACCGTGGGCCAGGCCCCCATCACCCCTGACTTTGTTCTGCGCCTGGCGCACGCCGTGGGCCGCGTGCTGCGGCGCACCGAGGCCCACCCCACGGTGCTGATCGGCAAGGACACCCGCATCTCGGGCTACATGCTGGAGTCGGCGCTGGAGTCGGGCTTCAACTCCGCCGGGGTGGATGTGGTGCTGCTCGGCCCGGTGCCCACGCCCGCCGTGGCCTACCTCACGCGGGCGCAGCGCGCCAGCCTGGGGGTGGTGATCTCGGCCAGCCACAACCCGTTTGGCGACAACGGCATCAAGTTCTTCAGCGCCCAGGGCGCCAAGCAGCCGGACGACTGGGAATTGGCGGTCGAGGCCGCGCTGGAGGAGCCGCCCATGTGGGTGGAGTCGGCCTTGCTGGGCAAGGCACGCCGGCTGGACGACGCGGCCGGGCGCTACATCGAGTTCTGCAAGAGCACCTGTGCCCACCACCTCACGCTCAAGGGCCTGAAGATCGTGGTCGATGGGGCCAACGGCGCGGCCTACCAGATCGCGCCCGCCGTGTTCCACGAACTGGGGGCCGAGGTCATCCGGATCGGTTGCTCCCCCGACGGCCTGAACATCAACCACAACGTGGGCGCCACCCACCCGCAGGCGCTGCTGGAGGCGGTGAAGGCCCATGGGGCCGACTACGGCATCGCGCTTGATGGCGACGCCGATCGCATCCAGATGGCGGACGCCCAAGGGCGGCTGTACAACGGCGACGAGCTGCTGTACCTGATCGTGGCCGATCGCATCGCGCGCGATGAAGACGTGCCGGGCGTGGTGGGCACGCTCATGACCAACATGGCGGTGGAGGTCGCGCTCAAGTCGCGGGGGGTGAAGTTCGTGCGCGCCAAGGTCGGCGATCGCTACGTGCTGGAAGAACTCGAGCGCCACGGCTGGCTGCTGGGTGGCGAGGGCTCGGGCCACCTGCTGGTGCTGGACCGGCACACCACCGGCGACGGCCTGGTGTCGGCGTTGCAGGTGCTGCATGCCTGCGTCGACAGCGGCAAGACCATGGCCCAGCTGCTGGCCGATGTGACGCTGTTCCCGCAGACCCTGATCAATGTGCGCCTCAAGCCCGGTCAGGACTGGAAGACCAACACCTTCCTGGACGAAGAGACGCGCGCGGTGGAGGCCGAGCTGGCCGACACCGGCCGCGTGCTGATCCGCGCCAGCGGCACCGAGCCGCTGCTGCGCGTGATGGTGGAGGCGCGCGATGCGAAGCAGGCCCAGGCCTGCGCCGAGCGCCTGGCCGCTGCGGTGCAGGCGCAGGTGCCGGCGTGATCGCCAGCGCCATCACCACGCTGCGCGCCGACTATGCGAACCCGGCGCACGCGGCGGCGCTGGTCCTGTTGCTCGATGCCTATGCGAGCGACCCTGCGGGCGGCGGGGAGGGGCTGTCGGCTTTCGCCAAGGCGAACCTCGTGCCTGGCCTCGCGGCGCGGCCGCAGGCCTACAGCGTGCTGGCCTTCGACGGCGGGCAGCCGGTGGGCCTGGTCAACTGCATCGAAGGTTTCTCTACGTTCGCCTGCAAGCCGCTGGTGAACGTGCACGACGTGGCGGTGCTGGCCAGCCACCGGGGGCGCGGCGTCGCCGAGCAGATGCTGGCCCTGGCCGAGCAGATCGCGCGCGAGCGCGGCGCGGTGAAGCTGACACTGGAAGTCCTGTCGGGCAACCGGCCCGCCATGCGGCTCTACGAGCGCATCGGTTTTGCCGGTTACCAGCTCGACCCGGCCATGGGCAGCGCCCAGTTCCTGCAGAAGTGGCTCTGAGCGCTCAGTAGAGCAGGTGGGGCCGGCGCGCTTCGGCCCAGGCGGCTTCGTCGGCGGCCGCGGCGGCCTCCAGCACGTCGGGCGCGGCGGACACGTCGTCCACCCACTCGCGCAGCAGCGGCCCACCGTTGATGAGGTCGATCGCCAGGCGGTCGTGTTCGTACTCGTAGGCGAAATCGCGCCACAGGGGATAGTCCGGCGCCTGCAGCCGCAGGGCCCGGAACGCCAGCGCCTGCAGGCGCCAGGGCTTGAAGGCGGCATGGTCGTAGTGCGCCGGGTCTTCCACGTGGATCTGAACGCCCGCGCAGAGCTGCCCCACATGCTTGTGGAAGGTGGGCTCGAAGAAGCACTCGCGCAGCACGCAACCGTGCAGCCACTGCGGGGCCAAATTGCGCATGTCGGCGATCAGGCGGCGGGTGTCGATGCCGGGCGCACCGAAGAGCTCCAGGGGGCGTGTGGTGCCTCGGCCTTCGCTCAGCGTGGTGCCTTCGAGCATCACGGTGCCGGCGTACGCGCGCGCCATCGAGAGGTTGGCCGCGTTCGGGCTCGGGTTGACCCAGGTGCGGCCTTCGGGCCAGCCGTACCCCGGCGACGCGTCGGGCTGCCAGCCGGCCATGGTGATCACGCGGTACTCCAGCTGCAAGCCCAGTGTGGCGATGAACCAGTGGCCCAGCTCGCCCATGGTCATGCCATGGCGCATGGGCATGGGGCCGGCACCCACGAAGCTCTCCCAGCCTTCGCGCAGCGTGAGGCCTTCGATGGGGCGGCCAGCCGGGTTGGGGCGGTCGAGCACCCACACCGCCTTGCCGTGTCGCGCGGCGGCCTCCAGCACGTAGCGCAGCGTGGTGATGAAGGTGTAGATGCGGCAGCCGAGGTCCTGCAGGTCGACCAGCAGCACATCGAAGCTGTCCATCATGGCGTCGGTCGGTCTGCGCACCGTGCCGTAGAGGCTGAGCACCGGGATGCCGAGTCGGGGGTCGTTGTAGTCGGGCGACTCGACCATGTTGTCCTGCTTGTCGCCGCGCAGGCCGTGTTGCGGGCCGAAGGCGGCGCTGAGCCGCACGTCGGGCAGGGCGGCCAGGGCATCCAGCGAATGGGTCAGGTCGCGCGTGACCGAGGCCGGGTGCGCGAGCAGGGCCACGCGCCGGCCTTGGAGGGGCGCGCGCAGGGCGGGGTCTTGCAGAAAGCGTTCAAGGCCGAATTGCATGGGTCTGGGTTCAGGGCAAAGGCGCGGCCAGTCGCAGGGTACGGCCGTCGCGGTGGTGGAAATCGGGACGCTCGTGCGGGTGGTGCAGCGCCCAGTAGCTCAGGCGGCCGTCGAGCTCTTCGATCACGGCGCTCAGGCCCAGGCACAGGGTGGTCGGGCTGCGGGGCAGGGCGCCGGTCGGCAGGCGAGCGGTGAGTGTGAGCGTTCGGGCGGTGGTGCGGGCCTGCGGCGGTGGGAGCCGCACCCGCTCTCGGGCTTCGGCGGGTTCGTCGCGCTGGCGCTCGGACGAAAACCGGTAGGCGGCCCACTCGCTCGACGGCGAGAAATTGAACTCGCGGTAGGCGGTTTCGCCGTCGCCAGCCACAAAGGCCTCCAGGCAGGTGTGTTGCCAGAGGCCGTCGGTGGGCACGGGCGCAGCGGGCGCCGGGATGCGCAGTGCCGCGGTGTTCCCGCGCAGCGTGTAGCGAAGCCGCAAGCCGTCCGCTTGCGGGCGGACCTCCACCGCCACGGACAGCACCACGCCGCACGGGGTGGCGGGATGGCAGCGCAACTGCGCGCGAAGAGGGGCTGGGCTGAGGCTCACAGCTCCGTATTCTGGCAGGCCCCCAAGGGGGCGGCCTCCTGTCATCAAAACTTCATGCGATTGCCATGGGGCCGACACCCGTGGTTCGCACACTGCCTGTTCATGACCACAGCTTCATTCCACTCCGCACCCCCGTCGGGTGCTCTGTCCCGGGAGCCCGCCATGAAAGAACTGCCGACCCCCACGCTCGACCTGTCGCTGGTCTCGTTGCCACGGGGGTCACTTCATCCCCGCTCCCTTCTCCCGACTGCGCCGGAACCGGTCAGCGGCGGCATCGCCGTCTCCTGGGCGCGGCATCTGGACGAGGTTCGTGAAGCGCAAAAGCTGAGGTTCGACGTGTTCGCCACCGAGATGGGCGCGCGCCTGCCGCAGCAGGTGCCCGGCCACGACGTGGACCTGTTCGACGACTTCTGTGAACACCTGCTGGTGCGCGACGCCGCCAGCCAGCGCGTGATCGGCACCTACCGCGTGCTGACCCCGGCGCAGGCCAAGCGCGTGGGCAGCACCTACAGCGACACCGAGTTCGACCTCACCCGCCTGCGTGCGGTGCGCGAGCGGATGGTGGAGCTGGGCCGCAGCTGCGTGCACCCCGACCACCGCCACGGCGGCGTGATCATGGCGCTGTGGGGTGCTCTGGCCGAGTTCATGGTGCGCAACCAGCTCGACACCATGATCGGCTGTGCCAGCATCCCGATGCAGCACGAAGGCCCGCACGGCATGGTGGGTGGCGGCCATGCCGCCGCCAGCATCTGGCGACAGGTGAAGGCGACGCATCTCGCGCCCATCGACTGCCACGTGCGGCCACGCCTGCCACTGCCGATTGAGCAACTCGACGACACACTCGATGTGGAGCCGCCCGCGCTGATCAAAGGCTACCTGCGTCTGGGCGCCAAGGTGCTGGGCCCACCGGCTTGGGACCCGGACTTCAACGCGGCCGATCTGCCCATGCTGATGCGCATTTCGGATCTGCCGGCGCGCTATCGCAAGCATTTCCTGGGGGCCTGATGCGAGCCGCGCTCGACGTTCTCGGCGGCTGGGCGGTCAAGTCCGGCCTGCCGCAGGCCGGTGGCGTCTGGGCCGCCGACGGCGGCGGCGACGACGACACCCACGAGCCCTCCGAACGTGCCCGCTACCGGGCCGTTTTCATTTCCGACCTGCACCTGGGCACCGCGGGTTGCCAGGCGCGGCCTCTGCTGGATTTCCTCAAGCACCATCCCAGCCACACCCTGTACCTGGTGGGCGACATCATCGATGGCTGGCAACTGCGCCGCAAATGGTATTGGCCGCAGGCGCACAACGACGTGGTGCAGAAGCTGCTGAGGCGCTCGCGCAAGGGGTGCCGGGTGGTGTTCGTGCCGGGCAACCACGATGAATTCGCGCGGCAGTTCGACGGTCACAATTTCGGCGGCATCGAGGTCGCGAATGAGGCCGTGCACACCACGGCGGACGGCCAGCGCCTGTGGGTGGTGCACGGCGACCATTTCGACGGCGTGATCCAGTGCGCCAAGTGGCTCGCTTACCTGGGCGACAACGCCTACGAACTCACGCTGCGCCTGAACCGGCACCTCAACTCCCTGCGCGCCCGCCTCGGCCTGCCGTACTGGTCGCTCTCGCAGTACCTCAAGCACAAGGTCAAGAGCGCATTGAACTATGTGACCGACTTCGAGCGCGCGGTGGCCGCCGAGGCCCGTTCTCGCGGTTACCAGGGCGTCGTCTGCGGTCACATCCACCGGGCCGAAATGCGGCACATCGACGGCACGCTGTACTGCAACGACGGTGACTGGGTGGAGAGCCTGACCGCCCTGGTCGAACACCTGGACGGGCGCCTCGAACTCGTGCAGTGGGGCACGGGGGACGCAACGGCGGGTCTGCCCGTGGAGGAGCGGTCACCGCAGCCGCACGCCGAGGGACAGCCGTCCTGAGATATCCGGCACGAGTGGGAGACGCATCGCATGAAGATTCTGATCGTGACCGACGCCTGGCAGCCGCAGATCAACAGCGTGGTGACCACCCTGGTGGAGCTGGCGCGGCAGCTCCAGGCGAGCGGCCATGAGGTGGTCGTGATTCACCCGGGTCAGTTCCGCACATGGCCATGCCCCGGTCATCCGGGCGTCGATCTGGCCCTGTTTCCAGGCCGTCGCCTGCGCCAGTTGATGGACGCGGCCGAGCCCGATGCGATCCACATCGCCACCGAGGGCGCGCTGGGCTGGGCCGCGCGGCGCCACTGCCTGCGCCGCAAGCTCGCCTTCACCACCGCCTTTCACACCAAGTTTCCGGAGATCCTGCACGCGGCACTGCGGGTGCCCGTGTCCTGGGGATATGCGCTGCTGCGCCGCTTTCACCGCCCAAGCAGTGGCGTGATGGTGCCGACCCAGGGCGTGCTCGACATGCTCAAGGCCCGCGGCTTTCGCCACTTGCGCGCCTGGACGCACGGCGTGGACACGCACCTGTTCTCCCTGACGGACCCACCCACCGCCTACGCGCCGCTCGGGCCGCTGGCTCACCCGGTCAGCCTGTACGTGGGGCGCATTTCGCACGAGAAGAACCTGGATGCCTTTCTGCGCCTGGACGTGCCCGGCAGCAAGGTCGTGTGTGGCGTCGGGCCGCTGGCGTCGGCGCTGCGCCACCGCTACCCGAACGTGCACTGGCTCGGCCTGTTGCCCCGCCATGAGCTGGCGCAGGTGTATGCGGCGGCCGACGTGTTCGTCTTTCCTTGCCGCAGCGAGACCTTCGGCCTGGTCATGCTCGAAGCGATGGCCTGCGGCGTGCCGGTGGCCGCCTACCCGGTGGATGGTCCGCTGCAGGTGGTGGGTGAGAGCCGCGCCGGTGCCCTGCGCGAAGACCTTCGCGACGCCTGGAGGGATGCGCTGAAAGTCAAACGCCATGAGGCGCGGGACCGTGCCCTGCTGTTCGGATGGGGCAGGGCGGCGACGCTGTTCGTGTCCCATCTCAGCGTGTTGACCCGGCCGCGCCGGCAGAGGCCTCCGGTTCGCGGGACGAAGGCGGTGGATGGCGCTGTGTTGTCACACAAACGTCATCCAATCGTTGAATAATCGACACATGGTGAGCCACGGACCTCCGGCCGGGAGCGGCGGGCAGCGGGCGAACCCTCGATTCCAGCGGCATCCATGAGCGGCAACACCCTGAACCAGAAGCACCTTCTTCTTGACCGTGATCACAGCATCCTCGCTTTCAACGAGCGGGTCATGGACTGGGCGCGCCGGCCGGACGTGCCGCTGCTGGAGCGCCTGCGCTACCTCAGCATCGTCTCCAGCAACCTGGATGAGTTCTTTGAAGTCCGCGTGGCACCGCACCTGACGGCTGCCCGGGCCAACGAGCAGCGCGGTCTGTACACCTCGCAGTCCTACGAGGAGCTTTCGGACAAGGTGCATTCGCTGGTGGCCCAGCAATACGCGATCTACAACGACGAGTTGTTGCCGCTGCTGGAGAAGAAGGGCATCAAGCTGATCTCGCACGGCGAGCGCAACCAGCGCCAGCGCCGCTGGGTCAAGGAGTTCTTCACCAAGGAAGTGCAGCCGCTGCTGATGCCGGTGGGACTGGACCCGGCCCACCCGTTTCCCCAGGTGGCCAACAAGTCGCTCAACTTCATCGTGCGCCTCACCGGGAAGGATGCCTTCGGCCGCGAAAACGAGATCGCGATCGTGAAGGTGCCGCGCATCCTGCCGCGCTTCTTCCGCATGCCACCGGTCAAGGGTTCCCGGCAGACGCACTTCGTCTCCATCTCCAGCCTGATCCGCTCGCACCTGAACGACCTGTTCCCCGGGCGTCAGGTGACTGAGTTCTCCCAGTTCCGCGTCACCCGCCACTCCGATCTGGCGGTGGACGAAGAGGAGGTGAAGAACCTGCGCACCGCCTTGCGCAAGGGCTTGCAGCAACGCCACTATGGTCAGGCCTTGCGCCTGGAGGTCTCGGCCGGCTGTTCGGTCCACCTCTCCAACTTCCTGCTGGAGCAGTTCGCGCTGCCTGAGCGGGCGCTGTACCGCGTGCCCGGTCCGGTCAACCTGGTGCGGCTGAACCAGTTGATCGACCAGGTCGATGCCCCCGCGCTGCGCTTCGAGACCTACAACGCGGGCTGGCCGGCCCAGCTCACGCCGGGGCAGTCGTACTTCGAGCGCCTGCGGCAGGGCGACGTGCTCATCCATCAGCCCTTCGAGAGTTTCGATGCGGTGCTCGGTTTCCTGCGCGAGGCCGTGGAAGACCCGGATGTGCTGGCCATCAAGCAGACCATCTACCGCACCGGCGCCAAGTCGGAGCTGATGAACCTGCTGCGCGAGGCGGTGCGCCGCGGCAAGGAGGTGACGGCGGTGGTGGAGCTCAAGGCGCGCTTCGACGAGGAGGCCAACATCAACTACGCCGAACGGCTGGAGTCTGTGGGCGCCCAGGTCGTCTATGGCGTGGTGGGGCTCAAGACGCACGCCAAGATGCTGCTGGTCACGCGGCGCGAGGCCAGCGGCCTGCGCCGCTACGCCCACCTGTCCACCGGCAACTACAACCCCGGCACGGCGCGCCTCTACACCGATCTGAGCTACCTCACGGCCGACGACGCGCTCACCGCCGACATGGAGCAGATCTTTCTGCATCTGGCGAGCCAGAACCGCCTGCCCAAGCTCAACAAGGCCCTGATCGCCCCTTTCCACCTGCACAAGGCCATGCTCGACAAGGTGGAGGCCGCCGGTGCCGCCGCCAAGGCCGGGCAGGAGGCGCGCATCGTCCTGAAGATGAACGCGCTGACCGACGAGCCGATGGCACGGGCCCTGGCCGTGGCCTCGCAGCAGGGCGTGAAGATCGACCTGATCATTCGGGGCGCCTGCATCCTGCCCGCCCAGGTGCCGGGCTTCACCGACAACGTGCAGGTGCGCTCGGTGATCGGGCGCCTGCTGGAGCATTCACGGGTGTTCTACTTCCGCACCGGCGAGGTGGAGGAACTCTGGCTGTCCAGCGCCGACTGGATGAACCGCAACATGCTGCGGCGCATCGAGCTCGCCTGGCCCGTGACCGACAGCGCGCTGCGCCGCCGCATCATCGACGAATGCCTGCAGGCCTACCTGCACGACACCAAGGACGCCTGGCTGTTGCGGCCGGATGGCAGCTACACACCGGCAGGGGCCGTTGGCAACGGCCGCAGCCGCACCATGCTGCATTCGGCCCAGGCCAGCCTGATGGCGCTGCATGGCAGCAAGGGGTGACATCATGGAGGGCAGCACCATGGACCTGATTCTCTGGCGGCATGCGGAAGCGCACGAGCACCCTGACCCGCTCACAGGGCGGCCGGGCGATGCACAGGACATGGCGCGGCGCCTGACCCCGCGCGGCGAAAAGCAGGCCACCCGCATGGCGGCCTGGCTGGACCGGCAACTGCCCGACGGCGCACGCGTCTGGAGCAGCCCGGCCATCCGCTGCGAGGAGACGGTGCTGGCATTGGGCCGCAAGTTCAAGCTGCGCGAAGCGCTCTCGCCCGATGGGGATCCGCTGGCCTTGCTGGAGCTGGTCCAGTGGCCTCGCGGCAAGTCGCCCGTCGTGGTGGTGGGGCATCAGCCCACGCTGGGGCGCGTGGTGGCCGGCCTGCTGGGCATGACCGAAGAAGACTGTTCGGTGAAGAAGGGGGCCGTGTGGTGGCTGCGCCACCGCGAGCGCGATGGCGTGGGCCAGACCGTGGTGGTCACGGTGCAGACACCTGAGCTGATCTGATCAGGCGGCCTTCTTCGCGGGTGCCGCACGGCGAACCGTCGGGCGCTTGACGGGGGCCTTGGGCGCGGGCGCGGCCTTTTTCGCCACAGGCTTCTTGGCTGCGGGCTGGACGGGCGCTTTGGCCGCGGGCTTGACGGCTTTGGGGGCGGCCGGCTTTGCCGCGGGCTTAGGGGCCGCCGGGTGGTCGGTCACGGCCGGGCGACCCGTCTTGAGCGTGGGCACGGCCGCCAGCGCCGCCTTGTAGGCCGCATCGTTCAGGCCTTGCAGCACCATCAGACCGGCGCGCAGCAATTCGCTCTTCTTGACGCTGGTGCCCAGTGCGATCGCGCGGGTCTTGAGCTGTTCGATGGCCGCGAATTCGGTCTTGGGGATGGTGAAGCTGTCGCGCACCAGCTTGGGTTTCTTGGGGCTGGTTTTGCTGCTCTGACTGGCCATGAATGCACTCCGACAATGAAAAAAGGGGTCGGAGTATAAACCGTATATACCGTTTTCTGTCTACCTTGAAATGGTGACAGCCTTGTGACGACCGGCGTTACCGGATGTCCGCGGTGAACTTCCAGGCCGACTTCTGCCAGGCCACGACTTCTTCGCCGAGCAGCCAGGCTGATTGCGGGTAGCGCTTGGCCCAGCCCGGGTTGGTGGAGACCTTGAAGGCCCGGGGCTTGTAGCTCAGCTTGACCGACTGGTACTCCGGCATCTGGCGCGCATGGCAGAGCAGCACCGCCAGCCGCAGCGCCATGAGCTGCTTGGCGAACAGCTCGTCCATCAGCGCCTCTTCGAGTTTGCGAAGCTTGCCGCGCTGCCCCATCACCAGCTGGCTCATGCGGTGCAGTTCGGGGAGAGAAAAGCCTGGGGCATCCACGTTGTCCAGGATGTAGGCGCCGTGGTGGTGGGAGCGCTCGTGCGAGATGTGTGTGCCGATCTCATGCAGGCGAGCGGCCCAGGCCAGCTTCTGCGAATAGCGTTCGTTCTGGGCGTCGAGTGCCGCGATCTGGGAGAAGAGGGCGGTGCTGACTTCACTGACCCGCTGGGCCTGGAGCCCGTCGGTCGAGAAACGCTGGGCCAGCCAGCGCACGGTGCGCTCGCGCACGTCGCCGCCGTCGGTATCGCGATCGATCAGGTCATAAAGTGCGCCATGGCGCAGCGCGCCCTGGGCCGGGAGCATCTGCTCGATGCCGAAGAGGTCGAAGATGGCCCGCAACACGCTCACGCCACCGCCGATCACCGGGCGGCGGTCGTCTTTCAGGCCTTCCAGGCGCAGTTGGTCGGCGCTGCCGGCCTTGATCATCCGCTCGGTCAGCCAGTCCAGTCCGGTGCGGGTGACCACGCCGGAGGCCCAGCCGTTGGCCGCCAGCATGTCGGCGACCGCACCCACGGTGCCCGAGGAGCCGTAGGCGACGGTCCATTCCGGTGTCGGAAACTTGTCCAGCGCCTCGTCGATCACCGCCTTGGCCGCCACTTCGGCGGTCTTGAAGGCCGCGGCGGTGAACTGGCCGCGCGGAAAGTAGCGCGTGGACCAGGCCACGCTGCCCAGCCGGTACGACTCCATGGCGTGTGCGGTGTAGCCCTGGCCCAGGATCATTTCGGTGGAGCGCCCGCCGATGTCGACCACCAGCCGCTTTTCGTCCGAGTGGGGCAGCAGGCGGGACACGCCCTGGTAGATCAGGCGCGCCTCCTCGTGGCCGGAAACGACGTCGATCGAGAACCCCAGGATGGCCTGGGCATTGCGCAGGAATTCGTCGCGGTTCTTGGCCTCACGCAGGGTCTGTGTGGCCACGGCCCGCACCTGTTGCTTCTTGAAGCCGTGCAGCCGCTCGGCGAACCGGGCCAGGCACTCCCAGCCGCGCTCCATGGCCGCCTGGCTGAGGTTCTTTTCCTCGTCCAGCCCGGTGCCCTGGCGCACGGTTTCCTTCAGGTATTCGATGCGTTCGATGTGGCCCGAGTGGTAACGGCCGATCTCCAGCCGGAAACTGTTGGAGCCGAGGTCGATGGCGGCGAGGAGGGTTCCGTTTTGCATGCGAGACGACGGCTGTGGGCCGAGGGGTGGCCCCAGGGGCTGGATTGAGCGGGAAAACCCGGATTGTGACGCATGACCGTGACACCCTCCCGCGGGTGGGGCGGCTGGTTCGCCCCTTCGTTGTGTGACAAGCGTCCCCTGTCACATGGATGTCATATTGCCTTTCTAAAGTTCTCCTTGTTACGAATCCCCAACCGCTAGGAGTCACTTCATGATCAACAAACGAATTTTTCTCAAGACCGTGGCCGCAGCCGCCATGGCGACCGCTGGCATGGGTTCCGCACTGGCCGCCGACATCACGGGCGCAGGCGCTTCCTTCCCTTACCCGATCTATGGCAAGTGGGCCGAAGCGTACAAGAAAGAGACCAACGTCGGCCTGAACTACCAGTCCATCGGCTCGTCGGGTGGCATTCGCCAGATCAAGGCCAAAACCGTGGCCTTCGGTGCGACCGACGCCCCCGTGTCCGGTGAAGACCTCGACAAAGACGGCATGGTGCAATTCCCCGCCATCATCGGCGGCACGGTGCCCGTGATCAACCTCGAAGGCTTCAAGCCGGGCGAACTGCGCGTGACCGGCCCCGTGCTGGCCGACATGTTCCTGGGCACCATCACCAAGTGGAACGACCCCAAGCTGGCCGCCCTGAACCCGGGCAAGACGCTGCCTGACCAGGCCATCACCGTCATCCACCGCTCGGACGGCTCGGGCACGACCTTCAACTTCACCGACTACCTGGCCACCGTGAGCAAGGACTGGGCCGACAAGGTGGGCAAGGGCGCCGCCGTGAAATGGCCGGCCGCTTCGTCCGTCGGCGGCAAGGGCAACGAAGGCGTGGCCGCCAACGTGAGCCGTGTGAAGGGCTCGGTGGGTTACGTGGAATACGCGTACACCAAGAAGAACAACATGCCCTTCCTGCAACTGCAGAACAAGGACGGCAAGTATGTGAGCCCGGACGACAAGTCGTTTGCCGCCGCCGCCGCCGGCGTGAACTGGTTCAGCGTGCCGGGCATGGGCGTGTCCATGGTGGATGCCAAGGGCGCCGAGAGCTGGCCCATCAGCACCGCTTCGTTCATCCTGATGTACAAGCAGCCGACCGACAAGGCCCAGTCCGCCGAAGTGCTGAAGTTCTTCGACTGGTCGTTCAAGAGCGGCAAGCAGATGGCCGCCGACCTGGACTACGTGGCCCTGCCCGACAGCCTGACGAACGAGATCCGTTCCAAGGTCTGGTCGCAGATCCAGAAGTAAGCCACTCTCTTATCCGATGACATCCGCCGGTTGGAAAGGGCCGGCCGGCGGATCCAGTTGTTCTCAGGGTCACAATACAGGAGTCAACATGAGCGTGGGAACAACCATGAGTTCGAAATCTGCGCCGGCGGAGTCCGGCAATCCCAGCATGGTGTCGATTGCCAAGCGGCAACGCATCGAAGACATCGTTTTTCACCGGCTCACCCAGGGCTTTTCGCTGCTGGTGCTGGTGGCCCTGATGGGCATCATCATTTCCCTTTTCATCAACGCCTGGCCGGCTTTCCAGAAGTTCGGCCTGGGTTTCGTCTGGCGCGTCGAGTGGGACGTGGTCAACGAGGAATTCGGTGCCGCGATCGCCATCGTGGGCACGCTGGCCAGCGCCGGCATTGCCCTGCTGATCGCCGTGCCCCTGGCTTTCGGCATCGCGCTCTTCCTCACCGAGAACTGCCCCGTCTGGCTGCGCCGCCCCCTGGGCACGGCGGTGGAACTGCTGGCGGCCGTGCCGTCCATCATCTACGGCATGTTCGGTCTGTTCGTCTTCGCTCCGCTGTTCGCCGACTACGTGCAACCCGGCATGCAGGGCCTGCTGGGCTCCATGCCGCTGATCGGCCCGCTGTTCGGCGGTGCCACCAACGGCATCGGCATCCTGGCCGCCGGCATCGTGCTGGCCTTCATGGTGCTGCCGTTCATTGCCGCGGTGATGCGCGACGTGTTCGAGATCGTGCCGCCCATCCTGCGCGAATCGGCCTACGGTCTGGGTTGCACCACCTGGGAGGTGGTGCGCCGCGTGGTGCTGCCTTACACGCAAAAGGGCGTGATCGGCGGGATCATGCTGGGTCTGGGCCGCGCGCTGGGCGAAACCATGGCCGTCACGTTCGTGATCGGCAACGCCAACCGGCTGCCCACCTCGCTGTTCTCGCCCGGCACCTCGATCGCCTCGACGCTGGCCAACGAGTTCGGTGAGGCGGCCGACTTCCACCTCTCCACCCTGTTCGCCCTCGGTTTCCTGCTTTTCGTCATCACCTTCATCGTGTTGTCGGCGGCCAAGATCATGCTGCTGCGCGCTGAAAAGGCCAAAGGTCTCTGAGATAAAACACCATGGAATTCAATCACCGCCTCTACAAGCGCCGCCAGCGCGCCAACACCATCGGCCTGACCCTTTCCATGGGCGCCATGGTGCTGGGTCTGTTCGTGCTGCTCTGGATCCTCAGCGTGCTGCTCAGCAACGGCCTGGCCGCGCTGGACTGGAACATGTTCACCCACTCCACCCCCGCGCCGGGCACGGACGGCGGCGGCCTGGCCAATGCCATCGTCGGCAGTCTGATGATGGTCGGCTTCTCCGTGCTGGTCTCCACGCCCATCGGCATCTTTGCCGGCGTGTACCTGGCCGAGTACGGTGACACCAGCAAAACCGCCGAACTCACGCGCTTCGTGACCGACATCATGCTGTCGGCCCCGTCCATCGTGCTGGGCCTGTTCGTGTATGCGATCGCCGTGGCCACGCTCGGCAACTTCTCCGGCTGGGCCGGCAGCCTGGCGCTGTCGCTGATCGCGGTCCCGGTGGTGGTCCGCACCACCGAGAACATGCTGCGCCTGGTGCCGGGCAGCCTGCGTGAAGCGGCCTTCGCTCTGGGCGCGCCGCGCTGGAAGGTGGCCACGCTGGTGACGCTGCGCGCGGCCAAGAGCGGTGTGATGACCGGTTTGCTGCTGGCCGTGGCCCGCATCAGCGGCGAAACCGCGCCGCTGCTGTTCACCGCCCTGAACAACCAGTTCTTCAGCACCGACATGGGTGCTCCCATGGCCAACCTGCCGGTGGTGATCTTCCAGTTCGCCCTGAGCCCGTACGACAACTGGATTCGCCTGGCCTGGGGCGGTGCGCTGCTGATCACCCTCTCGGTGCTGGCCCTCAACATCGTGGCGCGGGTCTTCCTGCGCGAGAAGAAGGCGGGCTGAGCCCTCCGAACAACCGAATACCCGACACGGAACCGACGACCATGCCCAACACCGCCACTGCCTCCGCTCCGGCCGCCACGGCCCATGCCAAGAATGCGCTCGAACTGCGCAACCTGAACTTCTTCTACGGCAAGTTCCAGGGCCTGAAGAACGTCAACATGAACATCGAGGAGCGCAAGGTCACCGCCTTCATCGGCCCCTCGGGCTGCGGCAAGTCCACGCTGTTGCGCACGCTCAACCGCATGTACAGCCTGTACCCCGGCCAGCGGGCCGAGGGTGAGATCAATTTCTATGGCCAGAACATCCTGGACTCCAAGCAGGACATCAACCTGCTGCGCGCACGCATTGGCATGGTGTTCCAGAAGCCCACGCCGTTCCCGATGTCGATCTACGACAACATCGCCTTCGGCGTGAAGCTGTACGAAGATCTCAGCCGCGGCGAGATGGACGACCGGGTGGAATGGGCGCTGTCCAAGGCGGCGCTCTGGAACGAGGTCAAGGACAAGCTCAACCAGAGCGGCCTGTCGCTCTCCGGCGGTCAGCAGCAACGCCTGTGCATCGCGCGCAGCGTGGCCGTGAAGCCCTCGGTGCTGCTGCTCGACGAGCCTACGTCCGCGCTGGACCCGATCTCCACGGGCAAGGTGGAAGAACTGGTGCACGAGCTCAAGCAGGACTACACCATCGCCATCGTCACGCACAACATGCAGCAGGCTGCCCGCTGCAGCGACTACACCGCCTACATGTACCTGGGCGAGCTGATCGAATTCGGTTCGACCGAGCAGATCTTCTTCAAGCCGAACAAGACGGAGACGGAAGACTACATCACGGGCCGCTTCGGCTGAGCCCGCACATTCAGCGACCCAAGGAGGCCATTCATGACCGACAAACACATCTCCAGCCAGTTCGACGCCGAGCTGAACTCCATTTCCACGCATGTGCTCGAAATGGGCGGCCTGGTCGAGTCCCAGCTGCACCAGGCGGTCTACGCGCTGATCCACATGAGCCTGGAGTCGGCCGAGCAGGTGATGGAAAACGAAAACCGCATCAACCAGATGGAAGTGCAGATTGATCACGAGATCATCTCCACCATCGGACGTCGCCAGCCCACCGCCCGCGACCTGCGTTTCCTGATGGCGATTTCGCGCACCACGCAGAATCTGGAGCGCGCGGGTGACGAAGTGGCCCGCATCGCCCGCATGGTCAAGTCCATCATCCAGAACGGCTCGCCCCGCAACCTGCCCAGCTCGGAGCTGCGCATGGCCGCCGACCTGGCCGCTGCGCTGCTGCGCAAGTCGCTGGATTCGTTCGCCCGCCTGGACACCGCCATGGCGGTCGCCATCATCAAGGGCGACGACGCCATCGACCACGAGTACAACGGCTTCCTGCGCAAGCTCATCACGTACATGATGGAAGATCCCCGCACCATCTCGCCCAGCCTGGATCTGCTGTTCCTGGCCAAGTCGATCGAGCGCGTGGGCGATCATGCGAAGAACATCGCCGAACAGATCATCTTCATCGTCAAGGGCGAGGACGTTCGACACGTGCCCATGTCGGCGGTGGAGTCGGTGGTCGGATGAGAAAGCTGCCACGCGTCCTCGTGGTCGAGGACGAACCTTCCATCGCCGAGTTGATCGCGGTCAACCTGCGCCACAACGGTTTCGCGCCCACGGTGGTGTTCGATGGCGCGGCTGCCCAGCGCGAGGTGGATGCGGTGTTGCCCGACGTGATCCTGCTCGACTGGATGCTGCCCGGCGAAAGCGGCGCCGTGCTGGCGCGCCAGTGGCGCAAGAGTGAGCGCACCAAGACCGTGCCCATCCTCATGCTCACGGCCCGCAGCGACGAAAGCGACAAGGTTCAGGGCCTGGACGCCGGCGCTGACGACTACATCACCAAGCCGTTTTCCACCCAGGAACTGCTCGCGCGCATCCGCGCCGTGCTGCGCCGCCGCGCGCCCGAGATCGTCAACGACTCGGTGCAGGTGGGTGAACTGGCGCTGGACGCGGCCACCTACCGCGTGACCTTCCGAGGGGTGGAACTCAAGGTCGGGCCGACGGAATTCAAGCTGCTGCATTACCTGATGAAACACGCCGAGCGGGTGCACACCCGTGGTACGCTGCTCGACAAGGTCTGGGGAGACCATGTGTTCATCGAGGAGCGTACCGTGGACGTGCACGTCAAGCGATTGAGAGAATCATTGGGTGAAGCGTCCGGCATGGTGGAAACGGTGCGCGGCGCCGGCTACCGCCTCACGGCGATGAACCACACCGGAAAACCGGCCCAAGGCGCCCCGACCCAGGCCGCATGACCCGTCGCGCGATTGAATTGCTGCTCCTGGTCGCTCTGGGGGCTGTCTGGGGGTGGGCGCAAGAGTCGCCCGCCATCACCTTTGCCGGCGGCCTCGTGGGTGCGCTGGTGTGGTCGTTCGTGGACGGTCTGAGGGCGCGCCGCGTGCTGCGCTGGCTCAACAAGGGGGAAGCGACCCGGGCACCCAATCTGAGCGGCGCGTGGGGCGAGCTTGTGGAGCGCTGCCGCAAGGTCATCAAGAAGCTGGAGAAAAAGGCGCAAAGCAGCGACGCGCGCCTGGAAGACTTTCTGGCCGCCATCCAGGCCTCGCCCAACGGCGTGGTGCTGCTCGACTCCTCCGGGCGCATCGAATGGTCGAACCTCACGGCCGCCAATCACATGGGCTTCGATCCCCAGCAAGATCTCGGCCAGTATGTGAGGAATCTGGTGCGCAACCCGGCCTTCACCGCTTATATGGCCGGCGGGGATTTCGGCCACGAGATCCAGATCGACGGACCCGGCCCTCGGCCTTCCCAGCCGACCAAGATCTCGCTGCAGATCCATCCCTACGGCAAGAAGCGCAAGCTGATGATCACGCGCGATGTGACCGCGGTGCAACTGGCCGAAGCGATGCGGCGCGACTTCGTCGCCAATGTCTCGCACGAGATCCGCACGCCGCTGACCGTGCTCAGCGGTTTCGTGGAAACCATGCAGAGCATTCCACTGGAGGAGGCCGATCGCACGCGCTACCTGGACCTCATGAGCCAGCAGGCCCACCGCATGCAGACCCTGGTCAGCGACCTGCTGACCCTGTCCCGCCTGGAAGGCAGTCCCGCGCCCGGGCCGGGCGAGTGGATCGATGCCGAGGAGCTCCTGAGCCATGTTCTGGCGGAGGCCAGGGGGCTGACGCACGCGATTGCTGCCACACCGCATGACATCGAGCTGGTGGATGGCCCCGATCTCTGGGTGTCCGGGGCCCGCACGGAGCTCCTGAGCGCGATGTCCAACCTGATGAGCAATGCGGTGCGTTACACGCCCGGTGGCGGGCGCATCCGCGCGGGCTGGCGGCGGCGCGTCGACGGCTGGGCGGAGTTCTTCGTCAACGACACGGGGCCGGGCATTGCCGCCGAACACATTCCCCGCCTGACCGAGCGCTTCTACCGCGTGGACCGCAGCCGTTCGCGCGAAACCGGCGGGACGGGTCTGGGGTTGGCCATTGTCAAGCACGTGGCGCAGCGCCATGGCGGCCACATCGAGGTGAAGAGCGTTCTGGGGGAGGGATCGACGTTCGCGATCGCCTTGCCCCCGTCGCGGGTGCGCGATCGCGTCAGCGGCTGACGCGCTGGTAGACCAGCAGGCTTTCCTTGTTGTCGGTCAACCGGCGCACCGTGGCCTTGAACGCCCACTGCGTGAGATCGATGCGCTGATCCAGCGTGGGCTGGTCCTCGGGGTCCACGACCAGGCTGCGGCAACGGTCCTGGCCGGTTGCGCCGATGCGCACCAGTTCGAGACGGCCATGGTATTGAAGGGCGGCGATCTGCGCCTGGCTCAGGCCGTCGACCAGCACACAGCTCCGGGGCGAGACCAGCCCGGCGATGCTGCGCGAGATCGGTCCGTAGCTGCGGCCGAAGTCCAGCAGGGGCAGCCAGAGCGTCATCAGCAACAGCCAGCACAGGGTGCTGCCGGCCGCAGGCAGCACCAGGCTTTTCCACAGCGCCTGGCGGTGCCGGCCGACGCGCCAGGCGACGAGCCAGAGCCAGGCGGCGGTCGCGATCGCGCCAGCGGCGAAGAGCAGGAAGGAGAAGTCGGGCACGAACCCGGGGGCGAGCTTGGCCACGTTGGCGGCCGGCTTGGCGGGCACGCCGGTCTGCATTGCGAACCAGATCACCCAGATCACCAGCGCGCAGCCCGAGAAGAACACCAGCGTGAACCAGTCCACCAGCGCGGCCACGCTGCGGCGCAGCGTCGGGAGGGCAAAGGCGGCCAGGGAGGCCAGCGCGGGCAGGCCGAGCAGCAGGGCACGGTCGCGTTCGTCCGACAGGGCGCTGTCGGCCACACTCACCAGGGCGGCCCACAAGGGCAGCGCGACATGGGGCCGCAGCAGCTGGTGGCGCCAACGCCACAGGGTCCAGAGCACCAGCGGCCAGGCCGGCCACGTGAACCACACCAGCAGCTTGCTCCAACTGCGCCACTGCACCTCGGCCAACGGGGTCTGCAGGGCCGGCACGGGCACCTGCCCCAGGTAGGCCGCCGCAGCGAACGCGGCCAGCAGCAGCATGGCGGCCATCAGCAAGGGATCGCGGCCGGATGGCGGCGCTTCGAGCAGCCAGTCCGTTTGCGGGGTGGTGGCGGAAGGCTCGCGGCGCGAGAGCCAGAGAATGATCAGCAAGCCGCTCGCCAGCAGGAAGGCGATCCAGGGTGCACCGCTGAAGATCAGGGCCAGCACGGCGATGCCCCAGGCGAGCACGCTGCGGCCGGGTCGGCGGCTCCCCGCATGGGCCAGCCGCGCCGCCGCAAACAGCAGCAGCGAGACCCAGGCCAGGCGGGCCAGATCGGGCGTGGTTTCGTGCGAGAGCTGGGCCAGGCCCAGGCAGGCCATGAGCGCCAGCAGGCCGGCATCGGCCAGGGCACGCGCATAGTCGGTGGGTTTGGCTTCACCGCCAAAGGCGAAGGCCACCGGTTGCGCCGCGGGCTGGCGCGCCAGGTGGTACACCGTGTACCAGGTGCAGACCAGCGTGAGGGCCAGCAGCAGGGCAAACGGGATCCGCGCCGCGAAGTCGGCGGAGACGAAGGGCAGCAGCCGGATGAAGGCGGCCCCCAGCCAGTAGGGCAGCGGGCCTGCTTCTTCCGCCGCCAGACCGAGCACTTGGGGGCTCCACCAACCGCTGTGACCGGAAGCCATCTCCAGCATCACGCCGAAGGCGGACACATCGGCGTTCTTCCAGGGTTCGCGACCCAGGAAGCCGGGCAGCACGTACGCGACGCAGAACAGGATGAGTGCGAGCCGCGGCAGACGGCGCACGGCCGACTGGGTGACGATGGCGGGGGTGGGCTGGTTCACTGCGGCGAATATACAGGGGCGAAAAAAAAGCAGCCGGCCTGGGCTGCTTTTCTGGCGCAAGGTGCGGGTACCCGGAGGTCCGGGCGCACGCCGCTTACTTGGCTGCGGTCTTGCCGTAACGGTTGCGGAAGCGCTCGACGCGGCCACCCATGTTGTCCACGCTCTTCTGCGTGCCGGTGTAGAAGGGGTGCGATTCGCTGGAGGTGTCCAGCTTGAACAGCGGCAGTTCGCGGCCGTCTTCCATCTTGATGGTTTCTTTCGTGCTGGCGCAGGAGCGGGTCACGAATTTGAAACCGTTGGAGAGGTCCTGGAAGCAGACTTCGCGGTAGTTGGGGTGGATACCGTCTTTCATGGCGTTTCTTTCAGTTCAGGTGCCGCAGCCGCAACGAAACCGTTTCGTTGTACTTGCCGCAATTAGCAAAGCCTCGGATTATAACCTCAGCCGCCCCGGCGCATCATGTCGAAGAATTCGGAGTTGTTCTTGGTCGACTTCATGCTCTTGAGCACCATCTCCATCGCCTCGATTTCGTCCATGTTGTACATGAATTGGCGCAAGATGCGGGTTTTTTGCAGGATTTCGGGCTGAAGCAGCAGTTCCTCGCGGCGCGTGCCGCTGCGGTTGAGCTGGATCGAGGGGAAGACCCGTTTCTCGTACAGGCGGCGGTCCAGGTGGATTTCGCAGTTGCCGGTGCCCTTGAATTCTTCAAAGATCACTTCGTCCATGCGGCTGCCGGTGTCGACCAGAGCGGTGGCGATGATGGTGAGCGAGCCACCTTCCTCGATCTTGCGGGCCGCGCCGAAGAAACGCTTGGGCCGCTGCAGGGCGTTGGCGTCCACACCGCCGGTCAGCACCTTGCCGCTGGAGGGCAGCACGTTGTTGTAGGCGCGGGCCAGGCGGGTGATGGAGTCGAGCATGATCACGACGTCCTTGCCCAGTTCCACCAGGCGCTTGGCGCGCTCGATCACCATCTCGGCCACATGCACGTGGCGGGCCGCCGGTTCGTCGAAGGTGGAGGCGATGACCTCGCCGCGCACGGTGCGCTGCATCTCGGTCACTTCTTCGGGGCGTTCGTCAACCAGCAGCACCATGAGCACCACCTCGGGGTGGTTGGCCGTGATGGCGTGGCACAGGTGCTGCATCATCACCGTCTTGCCGCTCTTGGGCGGGGCCACGATCAGCGCGCGCTGGCCGCGGCCGATGGGGGCGATGATGTCGATCACGCGGCCGGTGATGTTCTCTTCGCTCTTGATATCGCGTTCCAGTCGCATCTGTTCCTTGGGGAACAGAGGCGTCAGGTTCTCGAACATGATCTTGTGCTTGTTGTCCTCGGGGGGCAGGCTGTTGATCTTGTCGAGCTTGTTGAGCGCGAAGTAGCGTTCGCCGTCCTTGGGGATGCGGACCTCGCCCTCGATCATGTCGCCGGTGTGCAGGTTGAAGCGGCGGATCTGGCTGGGCGAGATGTAGATGTCGTCGGTGCTGGCCGTGTAGCTGGTGTCCGGCGCCCGCAGGAAACCGAAACCGTCGGGCAGCACTTCCAGCACGCCGTCCGCATACACCAGTTCACCGCCCTTGGCGCGCTTCTTGATGATGGCGAACATCAGCTCCTGCTTGCGCATGCGGCCAGGGTTTTCGATCTCAAGCGCTTCGGCCTGCTTGAGGACTTCAGACACGTGCAGTGCCTTGAGTTCGTTAAGGTGCATGGAATTCACTCCGAAAGGGAGTTGAGTCAAAGCCGGGGGAGGGGGCGCCGGCGTCCGGATGGCGGACGGTGCGCGGAAAGAAGGGCGGGCGTCTGTCAGGCCCGCTGCCGCAAATTATGACAGGAAATAGGGGGCCGGGGAAACAGGGCCCGGGCATTGCACCCGGGCACCCTTCAGCAAGGCGTCAGGCCAGTTGCTGGTCGATGAAGGCGGTGAGCTGCGCCTTGCTCACGGCGCCGACCTTGGTGGCGGCGAGCTGACCGTCCTTGAACAGCATCAGCGTGGGAATGCCGCGGATGCCGAACTTGGCGGGCACGTCGCGGTTGTCGTCCACGTTGAGCTTGGCGATCTTGAGCTTGCCGTTGTACGAGCCAGCCACCTCGTCGAGGATCGGCGCGATCATCTTGCAGGGGCCGCACCACTCGGCCCAGAAGTCCACCAGCACCGGCGCTCCGGCCTCCAGCACATCAGCCTGGAAGCTGGCATCGGAAACGTGTTTGATCAGGTCGCTGGCCATGATTCATCCTAAAAGTCGTTGAACGGGGAAGGGTTACAGTTTGGGTCACATGCCAGCAGTTCAAGGTGTTCTCACACCCTCTGAGCGCACGGTCCGCATCATTGTGACAGAAACACCCATTTCCATGACGCCTGTAAGCTCGATCCCAGAGGCCGCTTCACCGGCCGCGGGCGAAGGCCATCCATCGGCGCGCCACTGGGCGCGCTGGATCGCGCAGATCGATCAGGCGATGCAGGACCGCGCCGTGCCCGCCAGCCGTGTTGTGGTGCTGGTGCCGTATGCCCAGTTGATGGACGCGGGGCGCCGGGCCTGGTCGTCATCGCACCCGAGCGGTTTTGCGCCGCGCTTCGAGTCCAGCCGCAATTGGGCCGCCAGCCTGCGGCCCTTCGTGCCCGGGCCGGGCGACCTCAGCATGGACATGGCACGCGACAGCCTGATGGCCGCCGCGCTGATCGATCGCGTGGCGCCCGCACGGGCCGACGCCGCCTTGCGCGCCGTCATGGTGGGTCGGCTGGTGGAGGCGGCGCGTCAACTGGCCCCCCTTGCTGCGTCGGTGCCGCCGGAGCAACGTCTGGCATGGGCGGAGCCCTTGCGCGACGCGCTGGCACCCACGTCGTCCTCGTTGCAGTGGGAGGGTCTGTCGGCCACGCTGGCGTTGACCTGGGCGAGCACCTCCGCCTACGCCACCGATGTGCTGTGGGCGCCGATGGCCGAACCCGGCGCGCACGCCGATCTGCTGGTGGTGTTGCAGGGGTTTCAGGAAGACCCGTTGGCCATGGCCCTGGCTTCGCGCTGGGGCGATCAAGCGATCGTCCTGTCCCTCGGCGAGTCGGACGGGCAAGGCCGCGAGGCCCCGGTTCTGCACGCCTGCGGTGACGCGGAGGACGAAGCCCAGCGCGCGGCGGCCTGCGTCATCGCGCAGATCAACCTCGGGCGTGTTCCTGTGGCGCTGGTGGCCAACGACCGCCTGCTCACCCGGCGCGTCAGCGCCATGCTGCATCGCATGGAGGTGCCGGTGCGCGATGAGACCGGCTGGAAACTCTCCACCACGCACGCCGCCGCCCAACTCATGAGCGTGCTGCGCGCGGTCGACGCGCGCGCGTCGATGGACGATGTGCTGGACCTGCTCAAGCAGGCCACAGCCTGGCCCGAGGCCCAGGTGCAGCCCCTGGAGCAGCTGGCGCGCGAAGCCGGCGTGTCGCGCTGGAGGGCGGCCCTCCAGCATGCGCGCCTGGCTCCCCTGATCCCCGACGGCCTGTCTGCCTGGCTCGAGGGTTTGCAGGCGGGGCGTCCCTTGACCCTCTGGCTGGGGGATCTCGCTTCGTCGCTCAAGGCCTGCGGCCTGTGGAGTTCGTTGGAAGCCGACCCCGCCGGGCAACAGCTGCTGCAGGTCTTGCGCCTGGGTGACGGTGCGGCCATGGAGTTGGCCGGTGTGACCCAGGCGGTGGACGGGAGCGCGCGCGGTGCGGCCCGCCTGTCGCTGAGCGCGTTCACGGCCTGGGTGCGTGATGTGCTCGAAGGTGCGAGTTTCATGCCCCAGACCGTGGGCGACGCGGCGGTGGTGGTCCTGCCCATGGCGCAACTGCTGGGGCGGCCGTTCGCCGCCACGGTGGTGCCGGGCTGCGACGAGTCGCACCTGAGCCCCAGCCCGGAGCCGCCCGGCGATTGGACCGCGGCGCAGCGCGAGCTGCTGGGCCTGCCCTCCCGCGAGGCCCTGGCCCAGGCCGCGGCCGGCGCGTGGCGAGCCACGCTCGCCCTGCCGCATCTGGCTCTTCTGTGGCGAACGCAGGAACGTGGCGAGGCCGTGCTGCCCAGTGCCTGGGTGCAGGCCTTGCCGATGCCGCCCGCGGCCGATCCGCGCGACCTGCGCCCGCTCCAGGCGGCGACCCCGCCGCGACCCGCACCTTCTGCGGGCGACGTGCTGCCCGAGTCGCTCTCCGCGAGCGCCTACCAGGACTTGCGCGATTGCCCCTACCGCTTCTTCGCATTGCGCCAGCTGCGCCTGGTGGAAGCCGCCGAACTCGAAGCCGAGCCCGACCAGCGTGACATGGGCAACTGGTTGCACGCGGTGCTGCGCGCATTTCATGAGCAGCGGGGCGACACCCGCCCGGGGCGCGATGCCGACCAGGCCTGGCTCGACCGGCTGGCCGACGAGACCGCTGCCGCCATGGGTCTGAACGCGGGCGAGGGTGGGGCAGGGTTCCTGCCCTATCAGGCCGTGTGGCCCGCCTTGCGCGAAGGCTATCTCGACTGGCTGGCCGGCTTCGAGGCCACCGACGACCGGCCGGGCCCGCGCTTTGTCCAGGCCGAGGCCGAGTGCACCGCGAGCGCGGGGCCCTGGAAGCTCTACGGCAAGCTCGATCGCATCGACGCACAGCACAGCCCCGAGGGACCGATCTCCTTCGTGATCGACTACAAGACCGAGAGCCGCAGCAAGACCAACGATCGCGTGAAGGAACCGCTGGAAGACACCCAGCTGGCGTTTTACGCCGCCTTGCTGCCCGACGACAACCTGCGCGCCGCCTACCTCAGCATCACCGACAAACGCGGCGACAGCGGCAAGGACGGCCCCACCTGGCTCGTGGAGCAACCGGACGTGCTGATGGCGCGCGAACATCTCCAGGCCGGCCTCGCGCACGACATGGCGCGGATCGCCGCCGGCCAGCCCATGCCGGCCCTTGGTGAAGGGCGGGTGTGCGAGTTCTGCGCCGCGCGCGGCCTGTGCCGCAAGGATTTCTGGACACCCGAATGACGGCACCCGCCTACCGCATCAATGGCGCGCCCGCCGCGCGCGAAGCCTTCTATGCGCTGGCTTGCGACCCCGCGCGCAGCATCGCCGTGGAAGCCTGTGCCGGCGCCGGCAAAACCTGGATGCTGGTCTCGCGCATCCTGCGCGCGCTGCTCGACGGCTGCGCGCCGCAGGACATCCTGGCGATCACGTTCACCAAGAAGGCTGCCGGTGAAATGCGCGACCGGCTCAACGCCGAACTGCGGCGCTGGGCCGGCCTGAGCGACGACGCCTTGGCCATCGAGTTGCGCGTGCGGGGCCTGGGCGAAGCAGACGCCCGGCGGCGTGTGCCCGAGGCCCGCAGCCTGTATGAACGCGTGACCGCCATCGGGCGCCCGGTGCAGGTGCGCACCTTTCACAGCTGGTTTGCCGCGCTGCTGCGGGGGGCACCGCTGTCCGTGCTGCAGGAACTGCAGTTGCCGGTGCAGTACGAGTTGCTCGAAGACGACGCGCGGGCGGTGGCCCAGGTCTGGCCGCGTTTCTACGCCGCGCTTGCCACCAATCCCGCCGAGCGGCAGGACTTCATGGACAGCGTGGCCGAGCATGGCCGTCACCAGACGCTGAAGGCGTTGGAGAAGGCGCTGCAGAAGCGGGTCGAATTCGCGCTGGCCGATGCAGCAGGCGTGGTCGACGCGTCGGTTGATCCCGTGGACCAGCGGTACCCAGAGTACGCTGGCTTCGACGATCCCGTGCGCTGGCTGGTCCAGGATGCGCGAGCCCTCACGCTGCTGCGGGAAGCCGCTCAAGCCTTGGGACGCGCCAGCGCCGTGACCTTCTCCGCCAAAGGCGTCGAGCTGGAGCAGGCGCTCGGCCAGGCCGACGGTGCGGGGGTGCTCACGGCCCTGCTCACGCAGAAGGACGAGGCGCGCAAGTTCAGCGACAAGCTCGCCGGCATCGAGGCCGTGCGCGCCGCTCAGGAACTCGCGCTGCGCACGCTCGAAGCCCTGCGCCAGCACCGCGCCTGGCTGCACCACCAGCGCCTGTCTCGCCTGGCCCGCGTGCTGCTGACCTGCTTTGCCGCGTTCAAGCGCGAACGCGGCTGGGTCGACATGAACGACGTGGAGGGCGCGGCGCGCCGCCTGCTGGGCGATGCCGAACTCTCGGGCTGGTTGCAGCAGCGGCTGGACGCGCGCGTGCGCCACGTGCTGATCGACGAGTTCCAGGACACCAACCCGCTGCAATGGCAGGCACTCTATGGCTGGCTGTCGGCCTACGCGGGGGCCGGTCCCGGCGAAGCCCCCTGTGTGTTCCTGGTGGGGGACCCCAAACAATCGATCTACCGGTTCCGCCGCGCCGAGCCGCAGGTGTTCAAGGCAGCACAGGCCTTCGTCGTGCAGGGTCTGGCCGGTGCGCTGCTCAGTTGCGACCACACGCGGCGCTGCGCGCCAGCGGTGGTGGACGCGCTCAACGCCGCCATGGGCGCGGCGGTGCAGGCTGGCGAGTACGGCAGCGACTACCGCACCCACACCACCGAAAGCACCGCGCACGGCGAGGTGTTGTGCCTGCCGCAGCTGCCGCGCAGCCTGCTGGAGCGCAGCGCCGCCGGGCAGGGCGATGGGCCCGTGTGGCGCGACAGCCTCATCACGCCGCGTGTGCTGCCCGAAGACAGTCTGGCCGCGCTGGAGGCCGCGCAGGCCGCCGACTGGATCGCCACCGAGGTCGGTGACGGGCGCCTGCTGCCTGACGACATCATGGTGCTGTCGCGCCGGCGCGAGCGCCTCGCGTGGATGCACGAGGCCTTGCTCGAACGCGGCCTGGCCAGCGAACAACCCGAGAAGCTCGAACTGGGCGAGGCGCCTGCGGTGCAGGACGTGGTGGCGCTGCTGGACGCCCTGGTCTCGACCCGGCACGACCTGAGCCTGGCCCGGGCCCTCAAGTCGCCGCTGTGCGGCTGGAGCGACGACGACCTGGCCCAGCTGGCACGCTGGCGCGTGCGCTGGACCGCGCCGCGCACCGAGGGCGCGGACCAACCCAGGATCCGGCTTTCCTGGTGGGATGTGCTTCAGCGTTTCGCCGGTCTCTCCGCCGACGAGCAGGCGGCGGCGTCCGCCACGCCTGCGCAGGCCTCGCTCATGCTTGGCACCGCGCAACGGCTCGCGCTGTACCGAGGCTGGCTGTTGAGTCTGCCGCCGCACGACGCGCTGTCGGCCCTCTACGACCATGGCGACGTGCTCGCCCGTTTCGCGCAAGCGGTGCCCGCGAGCCAGCGCGCCGCCGTGCTGGCCCAGCTGCGCGACCTGCTGACCCAGTCGCTGGCGCAGGACGGAGGGCGTTTCCTCACACCTTATCGCTTCGTGCGGGCACTCAAGGCCGGCGGCATCAAGGCCACGGCGGTGCAGACACCCGGGGCGGTGCGCCTGCTCACCATCCATGGCGCCAAGGGCCTGGAAGCCCACACCGTGCTGATGCTCGACACCGACTCCGGGTCCGCCCGGCCCGAGAGCATGGGCGTGCTGGTGGAGTGGCCGGGCGAGGACCCGCTGCCGCGCCGCTTCGTGTTCCTCGCCAGTGAAAAATCGCCACCCGCCTGCGCGGTGGATGCCCTGCAGCAGGAACAGCAGGCACGCTCGCTGGAAGAATTGAACGCCCTCTATGTGGCGCTCACGCGCGCCGAATCGCGGCTGGTGATCTCCAGCTTCGAGCCGCACAAGCGCAGCGCCACCACCTGGTACGCGCGCCTGCAGCCGCTGGCTTCGCCGCTGGAAGCCCCATCACCCGCGGTGGGGCTCGACGGCGAGCGGTTGTTGGAGAACCCGACCTTTGACCTGCCGAGCCTGCCCGCGCTGACCGTGGCGCTGTCGCCGGCGGTCGATGCCGAGAAGGCGCCGCCACCCGTGGACGACACGGCCAACCGCATCGGCCTGGCGCTGCACCGCCTGCTGGAATGGCGGCCCACGCCGGCCCAGGGTTTCGATTGGGCGCCCGAACACAGCCAGGCGGTGGCGCGCGAGTTCGCGCTGGACCCCACACAGGCGCGCGACGTGCTGGCCATGGCCCGGCGCATTGTGAGCGGCGAGGCCGCCTGGGCCTGGGACGCCGAGCAGCTCAACCACTGGGGCAACGAGGTCGCGCTCTTCCACCGGGGTGAGCTGCTGCGGCTGGACCGCCTGGTGCGCCGTCGCGACAGCGGCGACTGGTGGGTGCTGGACTACAAGAGCGCCGCTCACCCCGAACGCCAGCCCGAACTGCTCGCGCAGATGGAGGGCTACCGCCAGGCCATGGCGCAGGCCCGACCGGGCGAAACGGTCCGGCTGGCCTTCATCAATGCACAGGGCCGGCTCATCGAGCTGGCCGATGTTTCACCTTCCTCATGACCGATCCGAGTTCTTTCCTGCCCGTCGATGTGGCTGTCATCGGTGGCGGCCCCGCCGGCCTGATGGCCGCCGAAGTCATGGCCCGCGCCGGCCTGCGTGTGCACCTGTTTGACGCCATGCCCTCGGTGGGCCGCAAGTTTTTGCTCGCGGGCCAAGGCGGCATGAACCTCACGCACGCCGAAGCGCTGCCGGCCTTCGTGGGCCGCTATGGCGCGCAGGCGGAGCGCCTGCGCCCGCTGATCGACGCCTTCGGGCCGCAGGCCGTGCGCGACTGGGCCGCCGGCCTGGGCATCACCACCTTCGTGGGCAGTTCGCAGCGCATCTTTCCCACCGACATGAAAGCCGCGCCGCTGCTGCGGGCCTGGCTGCACCGGCTGCGCCATCCCGAGGAGGGCGGCGCGGTGGTGAGCTTCCACATGCGCCACCGCTGGACGGGGTGGGACGGCGCGGCCCTGGCGTTCGACACGCCGCAGGGGCCGCTGCGTGTCCAGGCCCGCGCCACCGTGCTCGCGCTTGGCGGGGCGAGCTGGGCGCGCCTGGGCTCCGACGGTGCCTGGGTGCCCAGACTGCAGAGCGAGGGCATCGACGTGGCGCCCCTGTTGCCCAGCAACTGCGGCTTCGACGTGGCGGGCGGCTGGAGCCCCTTCTTCGTGGAGCGTTTCGCGGGCCAGCCTTTCAAGTCGGTGGCGGTGCGGTTCACGGACAGCCTGGGGAACGGCTTTCACCGCAAGGGCGAATTCGTCGCCACGGCCACGGGGGTCGAGGGCAGCCTGATCTATGCTGTGTCGGCTCTGTTGCGCGACCAGATTGCGCGTGAGGGCCGGGCCACGTTCGAGCTGGACCTGCTGCCCGACCGCACGGCCGAACAGGTGCTCGCGCAAGTGGCCCACCCGCGCGGTTCGCGCAGCCTCTCGAGCCACCTCAAGAGCCGGCTCGGCCTGGAGGGCATCAAGATGGCCATCGTCAACGAGTTGCTGGGCAAGGACGCCCTGCACGAGCCCGCCCGCCTGGCCGCCGCGCTCAAGGCTTTGCCCATCACGCTGGCCGCCGCGCGGCCGATCGACGAAGCCATCAGCAGCGCGGGGGGCGTGCGTTGGGATGCCCTGGACGACGGCCTGATGGTGCGGTCGCGCCCCGGCCTGTTCTGCGCTGGCGAAATGCTGGACTGGGAAGCGCCCACCGGGGGCTACCTGCTCACGGCCTGCCTGGCCAGCGGGGTGGCGGCCGGCGAGGGCGTGCGCCGCTGGATGGCGACCTGATTCAGTGGGCCGAGCTCTTCGAGAGCAGGTTGAGCACCAGCACGCCGGCCACGATCAGGCCCATGCCCAGCAGGCCGGCACCGTCGAGCTTCTGGCCGAAGACCAGCCAGCCGATGAGCGCGATGAGCACCACGCCCACACCCGACCAGACGGCATAGGCGACGCCCACGGGAATGGTGCGCAAGGTCAGCGACAGCAGGTAGAACGCCGCGCCGTAAGAGACCACGACGACGGTCGAGGGCCAGAGCTTGCTGAAGCCCTCGCTGGCCTTCAGGGCGGAGGTGCCGACGACTTCGGCGGCGATGGCCAGACCGAGCAGGATCCAGGGGCTCATGGTCGGCCGTTCAGTCCACCAGGGCCTGCAGGTTCAAGGGGTAGGACTTGCCCAGCCACAGCGCGCCGTCGCGGTGATCGCTCAGGGCGTCGCCCGTGTTGGGGTGGATGAGCACATCCAGCGCGGCGTGGTTGAGAGAGAGCCAGCTCACCACATGGGCAAACTCGCCGGCATCGAACGCCACCTGATAAGTCCAGGCCGGATGCGGTCCGACCGGCTTTTCGTGGAAACGCCCGATCTGCACGCGCGGGCCGAGTTCGGCGGCGATGACTTCGCGCAGGGCCCAGGCGGCGTCGCGGGTGTCCGCGCCGAAGTACACGTGGGCGTGCCAGCTGGCAATGGAGGCGGGATCGCGCACGGACATGGCGGGAGGATGAGAAGAAGGTGACGAGCCTTGACATCGCCAAGTCGTCGGAAAAATCCAATTAAATCAACAGGTTACGGGAGTCGATTTCGTTGTAGGTGATACAGGGCGGTGCCACAGCGAGCCCCAATCGTAACAGTCCCGTGATGTTCACGGTGCCATGATCTTCATGGCAATGTAATCAATTAGTTTACAAATTCACGTTGAACCGTGATGATGCAGGCTCTCGCCCAATTTCGGGCTGCACTAGGAGCATCAAACCATGCAATTCAGACTTCAGTTTGGACACCACGTCATCGACCTCATGCACGGAAGCGACCTTTATGTGGAAACGACCAAATGGGCCTTTCACCTGTGCTTCAACCTTAAGGTGAACTCCTGGCGCCCCACATGGCTCCGGTTGGGTGACGGCGCGGGACAAGTTGAATTCCTGGCATGGCGGCTCGTTTACAACGGCATTGACCGAGCGTTCTACGGGAAGCACGCCCAGGGCTAAGAAAGCCCCCAAAGGGCTCGCCCGATTGAATGATCTTTTGGAGTTTCGAGAATCGCCGCGAGCCCTGTCACCTAGAGCTTTGGGATTCGGCATGCACTGTGTCATCAATTGGGATTCTGTGCGGGTGCGGCTGTGGACTGCACAGTAGCTGGCAACATAGCCCTGAGCTTATCTATGTGTTTTTCAATCCCGTCAAACGTCCTCCCGATGTCGATGTTTACCGGAATGACTACGGCGCATTGCACCACCTCCCCGCCTTCCAGCATCACTTCTGCTGTCCTATTTCCGATCACATCTCTGAAGAACTCCATGGCGGCGATCGCCGAGTGGATGTCGCCGCCACGCGTAGGGGACAGAGCGAAGTTCTCTTCTACGGACGCATGGGCTTCTCCCTTATGGAAATCAAAATAGAACACAAGCGACAACGTCTTGTCCGCATTGGCCGCGACCACCTTGGCTACGCCGCTTTGTACTGCGACGACCGACAGATACAGATTTTTGAAGGGCTCTGGCGGCATTTCCGGCCAAATTCTGACACTGACGCGCATCCCGTCTAACTTCAGTGATTTCTCCGAAATTGCGTCTCGGCTCTTTACATCTTCAAGAGCGTCTGCACTTATGAAGTTGTACAAAGGAATTAATCGATCGCGCTCGCGGTACACATCCATGAGCGTTGGTATGTCAAGTTCGTCTCGGATGAAGATTCGAGCAAGGCCCCGCATAACGTCGATGTCTTTGAAGATTCGCTGACGATCCTCAACAAGGTCAGGGTCAACAATTACCTCCCCAATAGACGCATGAGCAACCGCGTGCCGACCGCTATCGCGGATGTGGGTCGATACATCAACGCCGTTGGCTTGCAACTCTTGCACGCGTTCGGCTGCGTGGTGTGTCAATCGTGGAATGGCTGCCGCAATCCATGCACCCTTGTCTTTCCCTTTTGCCTTTGTAAACTGAGAGTCAATGACCTTGTAGAAGCTCAAAAAGGAATAGGCATCATGCACCCTATAGAGCCGCTGACCTTCTCTCCAGAAGGCGAGAGCTTTGCGTGCCTCGTCGTTTGGAATCAATGGCAAGTAGTTGCAGTTCAGCTTATTGCCCTCTCCCATTACGGTCCCACTTGGGGGCTGCCCCGTGCGTCCGTATCGAACGGCGTGTGAGCTTGTTATATACCCCCCAACGTCAACGAACCCCTCCAAGTACCATCCAAGAATCGAACCGAAGCGATACATCTTGTGAACAGCATGTTCGGCTGTCCGATCTGGGTGCGTCCGCATGCTGATGCATGGTGTTTGCGAATGATCCCGTCCTGTTCCCCGCATGAAATAGTCGTCACCGTCATAGCGAATGAGAGTGTCTTCCAGGGGCCAAGCGATTGACGTGTCTATTCTCGCGGTGACCCAGCCGAGGTGTTGCTTGTAGTGTTCCGTGACTTCTTCGCCGAACGTGTGCTGCACGTATGGGCCGCCGAGCGCTCTCGCCATAGGTGTTCCTTCAGAGGATGCGGTTTAAACGGAGACCAAGACGGGGGGCTTAATTTGCCGAAAAAATTCGAGAGCCTCCTCGATGCAGAGTGAGCGCGAGTTTCCCCCCATGGGGGCCTCCGGCTTTACCCCCCAAGAGCATCCTCGGAGCGCACGGCGGCGAACCACGCATCCTTGTCAAGAAGGTCTTGGTTTCGCGCAAGGTGGTCCAAATGCTTCTTCCAAGGGTTCACATACTCGTGCAGCGATGGTCTGTCCAACTCATTTAGTAGGGGCATGTCTCGGATCAGCGAAGTCAGCCTTTCGGCGTGTGTTCCCGGTTGCCAGTCAAACACGTTTCCTGCGACCGATCCCCAAAATGCGCCGTACTTTTTCCGCTCTTCTACCAACGCCAGATATTGAAGATCATCAGAGGCGATTGGTTGAGGGTAGGCCTGAACCTTCGCATTGAGCTGTTCTTGAGCAACTAGGAGTGGGCGCTCGACGCGTTTCAGGAGGCGCCGCACCAAGTCGGTAGTGGTGATCTTGACCCACGGAGCGAGAACCTCGCGGACAGTTTCTGGATTGGTTCCCAGACTTTCAAGGTGTCTTCTTACACGTTGGGCCGTGGCGTGGGCCTCTTGAACAGTAGGCGGCCCACTAAGCCTGCCGGCTTTTGAGTTCAGCGAGATCAGCGTAGCCCCTGACATCTCAGCGAGTTCTCTCAACTGTTCAATCGTTGCATTCGCCTGAGTGATTGCTTCATCCAACTTCCGCGTTCGTGCCTCGACCCCAAGGCCCTTCAGCATTTCAAATCGTTCGATCGAGGCCGCGAGAAGTAGGACCAGCCCCGCCGCAAGCCCGACTCCAGATGCAGGTAGGTTACCCGTCCAGAGAGAAAAAACGCCATTTGCCAAACATGCGACGCCCGCCCCTGTAAGAACCACGTCCGCAACGACTTGTCGCTTTGAATACCATTTTGAATGTTGACTCACCGGCATTTCTCCATAACTCCTACACACCCATGATAGAGGGGCGCCACGACGACATTGTCAGAAAACGAAGGTTGCCAACACCCGGGATTCCAAGGAGTTTTGGGTGTCAATAAATTAGAGGTTGACACTTATCAACGGTATGGAGATACTGACACCCATTTTCAACACCTGGGCATCACATGCGCACCTTCGGCTACGGGCGGGTTAGCACCGCCGACCAGACCACCAACAACCAGCGCCACGAACTGGAGACGAAGGGCTACGCAATCGAGCCTCACCGTTGGTTCACCGACACCATCAGCGGCAAGGTGCCCGCCAAGGAGCGCCCACAGTTCGCCAAGATGCTGGACAAGCTGGAGAAGGGGGACCTTTTGGTAGTCGCCAAGCTGGACCGCTTGGGACGCGACATGATTGACGTGATGCAGACCTTGCGCGACCTCACGGACAGGGGCATCCGCGTGAAGGTAGATGCGCTGGGCGACTCCGACCTGACCAGCCCTGCGGGTAAGGCCGTGGTCGGCATCTTGGCCGTTGTCGCCGAGATGGAGCGGGACATGCTGGTGGAGCGCACCCAGGCGGGGCTCGCTCGGGCTAAAGCCGAGGGCAAGCAACTGGGCCGGCCGACGAAGACCAGCGAGGCCGATAGGGACGCAATCAGGGCTCGATTAGAAGCTGGTGAGACGGTCTCACAGGTCGCCCGTGAGTACGGTATCAGTCGCGCTACGGTGATAACCATCAGGGAGAGCGTGCCGGCGTAGCGCACACGGCGCGTGGTCCGATCAACGCTGTATGCCAGCCTTGTTGAGCAGTCCTGTTGATGCGTACCTAGATGACACTCCTTGTGCGGGGATCAGAAAGTGCACCAGTCATCAAAAACCACTTCGCCACGTTGCGGGGCGCTATTGTTGAAGTACAAGACCCAGCGAAGAGGTGTGCCCTTCACCTGTTGGTATATCTGTTCATCAACTTCTATCAAGATTTCGGCGAAATGTCGGTAGCTGTTGTTGAGCCTCAGCGTCTGCCCGGGATGTATAAGGCTTCTCTCGCCGTCCCGCCATGGGTCACCGTAGCTGACTCTACCAATTCGTGTGCCGTCACCATACGCTGTGTGGGCGACGAGTTTGTGAAAGTTGGGTTGCATCGCCATCAAGTCCGTCTGCTTGGCCCGCGTATCGCGGAGAACCTGCGCGGGCAAGTCAACATCTAGCCACCACTTCTCCAAGGTCACCGAGCCAGTGTTTTCGACGGCTATTTCGAGAGCGTAGCGATGAAGTGCTTCGGATTGCAGCACCTTCCGCAAGCGTAGATCGACAGCAGCCTCCGGCTTGGTGCGTCGAGCCATAACGTCTCGAATTTGAAAGTCCACCATCGGCACGGTAGCTGCCCCCGCTCGCTGGTAATACTTGTGGTCGCGCAGACTTTGGTGGGCCGTGCTCGCCGCTTCAATCTCGACCGCGACGACGCGTCCTCCCCCCGTCTGAGGAAGCTCGGTGACGTGGAACCGTGTTAGCGGCGGACTTGTACTACTGCGGAGCACATCGCCAATCCAGTCGCGGGTAGCGCGGGCATCAACCACGGGGTCTAGCCCACTGGCGGTCATGACGCCCTCTACTGACGCCTCCGCCACGCCGTAGATGATCGTCCCGCCCGCAGCGTTCGCGAAGCCCGTGCAGTCCTTAACAAGTTCTGTCCGCGCCTCATTGCTCCCCACGGTCAAGGATGCACCGCGTTTGAAGTCCAGATATAGCCCTTCCGGCTCGCGGCCTGCGATGCACTGCTCTACGTCCGTCTGAGTAATCGGCATCCTGCGTCTCCCGGTGTGTTGAAAAGCATGAGTAATGTAAGAGACACGGCACTGACCGAAGGGCTTCATGGCAGCGGTGGTCTCTTGGGTAAACCGTACCCACTTGGAGACCCAGCAATCCGAGGCGATTCACGCTCCGGAATAAAGGGTACCCATCAGGAAGGGCGGCGTCCTGCCGTTCGGCCAACTCCACCGAGCCCCCGATAGCGTCCAACTCGGATGCCTCGGGGGTTTGTCTTTTTCATCATCCCGACCCAATGCAAGAACTGACCTCATCTGCAACGCCCAACGTCTCGCAAGAGCCCCTCATCAACCGCGAGCTGACCTTCCGCAATTCCACCTTCGGCGCCCTCAAGACTTACATGCGCGATCACAAGCGCCGCACTGGGGAGACCCTGAGCAACGCCGCAGCGGTAGACATGATCCTTCGCGCCTATCTGGCCCGCCACATCCACCCCGATGCGGTGAAGACCATGCACGGCCTGTCGCGACCTCAGGCCATGGCCGCCCTCCAGGCGATCCCCAGCGAGGCCGACGAGGAACCCGCTGTCCGCATGGTGCCCGCCGCGCTATGCGCACCCCGCATCATCAATCTGAGCCTGTCTCACCGCTCGCGCCCGTTCGTGCGTCTCTCGGGGGACGAGATGGGTGATTCGACGTGAGCCACTACGCGATGAAACCCGTGCCTGACTGCGGGGGCGACTACCCCGAGTCGTTGCTACGTGAATGGGCGACGACCGCGCTGGGAGCCGTGCGCTGCTCGACTTCATACCTCGCGGCACTGGGCATCACCCTGGGGAACATGGCTCGGGCGGATCGGCACGGGGCAACGCTCCACCTGACGGCGGATGTTCCGTTCGCCTCGCGGCAGACCATGCGAACCATCCTCGGGCAACTTCTCGGGGCCGGGTTGGTGACGGTGCGTGAGGCGCATGGCGCAGTCGTTCACTCCTACGGGGGAGCGGCACCTACGGATAACCACCATCCGCTGGAGCGGCTGTATCGCG
The DNA here is from genome assembly GCF_059424305.1 of Hydrogenophaga sp. GW456-12-10-14-TSB4. NCBI lineage: Bacteria > Pseudomonadati > Pseudomonadota > Betaproteobacteria > Burkholderiales > Comamonadaceae > Hydrogenophaga > Hydrogenophaga sp. GW456-12-10-14-TSB4. The sequence goes on from NZ_JBWKZH010000006.1 coordinate 131,467, forward strand.
AAGCTGAGGATGCGGCCTTCAACCGCTACCGGCAATCTCTGGGCCTGTGTGTGGGTGATGTCCCGTACTGAGGCCGTCCTTAGCAACCACGAAACCGCCTTAGCAACCACCATATAAGAGGGCACCAAAAGGCGAACCGGATGGGGCGAAGCTGAGGCCAACCGACAGGTGCCCAATCGGTTCCGATCCAAGCCCTTCAGGTGTTCTCAGCATGGGGTGCATCCATGATCCAACCAATTAGCAATGCACCTCATCGAGTAGCCCGAGAGCGTCTAGCGGGTGGCCTTCAGTTGACCCCGAGATGGTGGTGACCATGGTGTCTTCCCCACGTAGGTCTTCCCCCGAGCGTCCCCCCTTGCCGAGCCCTATATAGGCACCGATGCCGCGTCCCCGTGGCTTCATCTGTAAAGGGGAGAGCCAACTTTCCCACGTCGCGAGCCCTGATGCCTACCGGTGTCGGGGCTTTTATTTTTTCATTTTCTGTATCCATGTCTCAGTTCAAACCCCAAGACCACGAAGCCCGCGTGATGCGTGCCTACTCCCTCCCGGTCGCCGCTTTCGACCACCTCAAGAACTTCCAGCGGCACCGCCAGCACACCATTGATCCCACCGGGGAACGCCACACGGTGACCAACAGCGAGGCCCTGACCGAAATCCTCCATGACCACTACCTACTCGGCATGGTCGCGGGTTTCCAGAATCGCACCATCTCGGAGCTGTGTCGAGACCTCGCTCGGGGAGCCCTTGTGGTCACCTCCGCGTCCACCGAAGGGAGCCAAGCATGAGCACACGTCTTCCAGTCTCCGACGACTTCAGCGGCCAACGCTTGGTCACCCAGGCACGCCCCATTGCGCAAACCCAAGAGACCCCCGGCATGGCCGCCTGGGAGGGCCTTGCGAACGCCTTTGCGGCCGGCGACATGCTCAACGAAACGAACCGCAAGATTCACGAGCAGCGCGAGACCGAGAACGCATCTCGGTGGGCCAACTCCATGACGGTCGATGAGCTGGGTAAGCGCATCCGCTCCGGCGAGTTGATGCCCTCGCAATCTCCGGTGTTCGCGGCCACGGCCCAAAACATCTGGGGGCAGAACGCGATGGCCGCCCTGGAGCGCTACGTGATGTCCAAGGTGTCTACCGGTGAGGTCACCTTCAACTCCGCTCAGGAGGTCGAACAGTACCTCGTGGAGTCCCGTAACACTGCCCTCGCGGGTCAAAGCAAGTACGCCGTTGCGGGCTACGACAAGCAGTTCAACGGACTCCGCGAGAAGCTCATGGCGGGTGTCGCTCAGGCCAACGATAAGGTGATCGTGGAGAAGGCCGCGAACGATGCCGCTGACAACCTCGGCAACGTCCTCAACCGCGTCACCGCGAGCGACTACAAGGGCTCCACGGACGACGCCGTGAACGAGGTCATGGGTCAGTACCACCTCCTGCGCAAGACCTCCGTGATGCCCCCTGCGGCAGCTCGTGGCGCCCTTCAGGAAACCCTTACGCGGGCCGCAGCGACTGGCAAGACCGCGATTGTCACTGGCATCCTCAACACCGAGCTTCCCGACATCGGCTCCGTGCGGTCCATGCTGGGTGCCGACAAGGCCGCCACTCTGGAGGCCCAGGCCGGGACCCGCTTCGATGGCATCGAGCGCGAGCGTGTGGACACCGAGTCCCTCCCGTTCTACATGTCGGCCAGCGAGGGGCGCCTCCCGGTGGACCGGTTCATGAAGTGGGCGACCGGTGAGCAGAACAGCAAGTACACCACCTCGGCGTTCATCAACGGGCTTCTTCAGTCCAACCTCGCGGCTCAAGCGCGGGCCGCTGAGGACCTCCGTAAGGCCCAGCTTCAGGGCGCCATTGCGGGCATGGAGCACGAGGCCCAGAAGCGCGTAGACGCGGCGCTCTCGCAGGGCCGCTTGTGGGATGTCCAGGGCACCAACACGCCCCAGGTGATGACCACCACGGGGAACCTCAAGGACTTCGATGTGAAGGGCTACGCCGAGCAGGCGCTGGTGCGCAAGACCGAGGGTCTACCGTTTGACCAACAGGTGTCGGCGTGGAACCTCAACGGTCTCGTGAACCCCAATTGGTCAGGCCAGCTCCGCGCCGGTTTGAACAACCTCTCGTCCATCTCTTTCGGCACCAATGGGAAGCCGGTGGGGGAACTCAACGAGGCCGGAAAGCAGGCCATCGAGTTGTTCCGACAGCTCAACAACGTGAGCCCTGACGCGGCCCGCCAGACGGCCGGAGAGGATGCGTACAAGCGGTTCTCGGACATCGGCTTCCTGGTGCACATGGGGCGGTCTCCTGCTGATGCTGCGGCCATTGCGTCGTCGGCAGCTTCCGGGGCTTCAGCGGGTACGCCTGCGGCGAAGCTCGAAAGCAAGATCGCAGGGAAGGTCGGAGAGTTGCTCGATACGCCTTGGATGGACTGGCTGGAGAACGCGGGAGATGGTGCGTGGGACATCGTTCGCCGCAACAATCCTCTGGCCCTTGGCAATGCCTTGGCCGCTGGCATGCTGAAGGCGCGTGACAAGGAGGTCCCCGAGTGGCTCAAGTCGGACCCCGTTGGAACCGCCCAGCACAACACCACGCCGAACACTGCCCAGGTGAGCGGATGGGTGCGGAGGTACGCGAACCTTCTGGCCCATAGCGGGCAAGCTCAGGATGCCGATACGGCGCTCCGGCTGGCCGTGGAGTACGTGGCAGACCCCAGGGTGTCGGTGAAGGTCAACGGTACGCTGTACCTGCGGTCTGAATTGCCTTCTGCGCCGGCCGAGCGCGAAGACCCCGGTGCGTGGCTCGGCAAGTTCCTGGATGCGGTCCCGAAGGCCCGCGCTCGCGAGCTGGGCTATGCCGCGTCGGAGGTGCGCATGGAGTTCGATGAGCGCAGCAAGGTGTACCGTGCGTTCATGGCCGGGCTTCCCATGAGCAACCCGGACGGGGGCCTTATGGTCTTCTCGCGCATGGACATCGAGCGATGGATGAAGGGCCAGCGGCAGCGGGAGATAGAGGAGGGCGTGCCAGAGGCCGCATACGACGCCTACAAGGCCCGTATCAACGCGGAGATTCCAGCTCTCCAGCGTGGCAACCGGTACGCCATCGAGCAGTACGACAAGAGCATGTACGGCAGGGGCTTTGACAAGTCAATCTTGTCGCGCGAAGCCTACGACCGAATCCGTAAGGACGGGAATCACAACCTGCCGCTTGCCGACCTCATGCGCGAGTACCCAACGGGACGGTGATCGAGGCGCCACTTCGAGGGCGTGTCCATTCGGATGGCGGGGCGCTCACCATTCATCGACGTACTCAACACGGTTGCCCGGCAAACGATCGTTCCACCGCTCGACCAAACTGCGAAGAAGTCGCTCCATCAAGGGCGTGTCTTTGGATGCAGCCAATCCCACGTAGCCATTGCCGGGGTCTGCTGTCTCGTAGCGAATCTTCATCGAAGGCGTGGCCGCCTCAAATCCATTCGGCCCCATGCCGACCGGAATGCATGTGAGGTGAACCTCACCATGCCGATCTACCCACAGGATGTGATGACCGGCTGAATCGTCTGCCCGTGCATGAATGTCCTGCAACTGCCGCAATGTCGGCTGATGGTTCAAGTTCAAGCTGTTTCTCCCGTGCCTGCCGGCGTCCAGATGGTGTTTCCTATGGTCACGCGCCATAGCGACGAAACAGCATAAGGCCAAACGGCTCGTGAGCTGGTTGACCTCCGGTGATCTTCACTCCAAGGCCCTCGCGTGCGGCTTTGAGGGGAATGCTCGGTCGCTCGGTTTGCCGTTTAGTCCCCCGCAGAGTTCACGGAGCGGCCCTCATGATGGCGGCGATGCCATTGCGGGGCTCCAGAAGGCGGCCAAGGGTAGTGTTGTCGCTCAATGGGTGCGGACGGCCTCGGCTAGGATTTGCTCTAATCACCATTCTTTTTTGTACAGCAGGCAAAGTCTCAATGTCGATCACAGAAACCGTCTTGGAGATGCACTACCACTACCCTTTGATGGAGCTGATCAGGGGGACATATGGCCTGGGAAATGCTTCGGGGTTCAACTTCTACAAATACTCCCCACAACGCGAGGCCTTTTTGGGGTTCGATCAAGCGTTTGCGATGACTGAACTGTCGGATGAGGAGTTTTTTGCAAAGCTGAGTTCTGCTGCAATCGGAAACAACTATAGACTTTCAAGTCGTTTTCTCGCGTACTTTCTACAGTTCAAAGTAGTCTCTGAAATGAAGAGGCGGATGCAGCACACCCCATCGCAGATCGTCAGTCGCCCCCACTATCGTGCTTCGCTCGATACGACAAAGAATGACAACACAGGATTTTCACAGCACGAACTACTGTATAACTTGAATCAAAATGACGGGGCTATGGTGTATTACGCATGCCCTATGATTTTTGACAAAGCTGCTTTGTACGAAGTTGATGTCAATCTCGACCCACTGCGCCTTGTAGAGATGAGTTCCTGCCCGTCAAATTTCACAGATAACAGCAATCACTACTTGTACTTTGATACGAAGGAATCTGAGCCCATCTGGTGCAGCGATCCTGTGCAGGGGAGTGCGGTTTCTCCACGAAATTTTGTAGAGCGTCTAGCGCAAAAGCTGCGCCAAATCTCGCCTGAGGCTGGCGGGCAAGAGGTGATCAAACTATTGAACAAGCTGAAGGAGCTTGGCGATCATTCGGAGAAATCCATACAGCCAAGCGCTGGCGGGAGCAGAGGGCTTGCTCTCGTCGCCGATTCGTTGATGATCATCGAGCTGGTAGACATGACTTGAAAATGCCAGCAGGGTGGATCTTCGTCGGCGTTAGTTTTAAGGTTGGCGGTCGACGTGGGGCGACACCAGAGGCAGCGCCAATGCCGGATAGCCGATCGCCTCAACACCCGGCCTAAGCTCTTCTAGAAGTAACCGATCGTAGACCTCATCGCCCACACTACCCCTCGTCTCGTGGCCTGTAATGAGGTCTTGGATTTTCCCGTCGATGCCAGCACGACGCATTAAGGGGCGCACCGTGTGGCGGAAGTAGTGGAAGGAGGGCTGATCCCGTCCCGGCATCCCAAGCCCCTCGCGGAAGTCCTTGAACCACCGCCCAAAGTAGTCGCTTGCCTTGTCCTTGCGCAGCGACATCGCAGGCCATAGCGAATCGTGACCGGCCTTGCGCATGGCGTTCGCGTATTCGAGAAAGCCGAGCCGGATCAACTCGCTGTGAATTGGGATGGTGCGGTGTCCCGCGTCCGTTTTCACACTCTGGCTATCGCCCTCGTCGGTGATGACCAACGCCGGGATGCCATCCACGGTCTGCACGTCAAGCGTGCGGAGCTGACATATCTCACCCAAGCGAGCCCCCGTAAAGGCACCGATGAGGGGAACCCAGTAGGCCGCATCTCGACCCGCTTGGGGGCTCTTGGGAAGCTCATAGCGGGTATGCAGCGGGGACCCGAACAGGATTGCCATTTCATCGTCGGTAATGGCGCGGCGCTTGTTGGTGGTCTTGGCTTTGATGTCGATGCCTTCCCATGTATGACGCTCGGTCCACTCCAGTTCTCGGAAGGCGAACTTCATGAGGGTCTTGAGACCTGTCAGGCGGTCTCTCGCGGTTTTCAATGTCCCGCTGTTCTCCATGAGCCACGTTCTGTATGTCACGCCCATTTCGCGCGTGATGCCCAGCAGGTTGACCCCTGGGCGCTGGGCTTCAAACTGGCGGACAGCACGCTCCATTGCTTGCACGGTGTCGGTTGACTTGGCGCTTGCTCCGGAGACTTTCCAACTGTTGAAGACATCACGCAGGGTCTTGGGCTTGTCGGGGGGCGTGGGCGTCACAGAGGAGGGCGGCGAGGGCACCGCAGGCGTCTCCACGACCTCCCCGGCGTCCCTCATAGTCATCTCGCGGTGGGCCGTTCGATACGCCCTCATGCACGCCGTTAACGCCTCCCGCACTCCTGGGGTCTTCACGTCGAAATCGAAGCCCAGAAGGGCCGCCTGAGCTTCCACGAGGGGCATCACAAACTTGAGGTTTCCACCAGCGAGGGCGATGGCCGCATTCCCATCGAGGTAGGCATTGAGGTCGGCCAGCTCGCGGGCTTCTTCCGGCGTGAGCCCCGAGAGGTCATCTTCACGAACCTCAGTAGGGTCCCACTGCGGGATGCGTAGAGGGTTCGCCGCACGGAGGCGCAGCTCGTGGCGCATGTGGACCATCTCCGCGAGGAGCTTCACATCCGACCGCACACGGTCATCTTCAGACAACGCATGAGCCCGTACCATGGCCGCGAGATGCGCCGCGAGGTCTGGTGTTATCGCGGTGATTCGCGCGGGCTTGATGGCTGCTCTCTTGGCCTCGAAATCGGACAGCCACTTGGCCCGCTCAAGGGTGCCGCGAAGGACCGCCTCTTTGCGGTCGCTGGTGCCCAAAGCGAGGTTCACGCGGGCCTTGCCATAGACCTCGCGAAGGTCATCAGGAATGACGACGCGAACGTACCAACGAGAGCCCCGAAGGTTCAGACCTTCCACCTGTGCCATGTCGTTTCCCGAGTCGAAGTGTTGGGGATGTGACACAGCCAAGTGATACAGCGAAGGCGACGTAAGCCCTTGTCAGGACTCAGTTTGTTGATCTGAATGGGGATTTTTAGAAGAAGGTGACGAGCCTTGACCCCGGCACTGGATTCACAGTTAGGGCTGCTTGGTTCCCCACCTGACCCGGTTGGCCGCTTCACCATGCGGGAAGGCCCGTCGGGGTCGATTGTAGGCGATGAGGTGCATCGGTGCCGGGCCGCCCGGCAATACCCCGCCGCTTAGAATCGTCGTCATGTCCTATGTCGTCCTGGCCCGCAAATACCGCCCGCGCAATTTCACCGAGATGGTGGGGCAGGGCCATGTGGTGCAAGCGCTTTCCAACGCCCTGACGACCCAGCGCCTGCACCACGCCTACCTGTTCACCGGCACGCGCGGCGTGGGCAAGACCACGGTCTCGCGCATCCTGGCCAAGTCGCTCAACTGCCTGGGCAGCGACGGGCAGGGCGGCATCACCGCCGAGCCCTGCGGCGTGTGCCAGGCCTGCACCGACATCGACAGCGGCCGCTTTGTCGACTACACCGAGCTCGATGCCGCCTCCAACCGGGGCGTGGACGAGGTGCAGGCCCTGCTGGAGCAGGCGGTCTACAAACCGGTGCAGGGGCGCTTCAAGGTCTTCATGATCGACGAGGTTCACATGCTGACCAACACGGCGTTCAACGCCATGTTGAAGACGCTGGAAGAGCCGCCCGAATACCTCAAGTTCGTGCTGGCCACGACCGACCCGCAGAAGGTGCCGGTGACCGTGCTCTCGCGCTGCCTGCAGTTCAACCTGCGGCCGATGGCGCCGGAAACCGTGCTGGAGCATTTGCAACAGGTGTTGCAGGCCGAACAGGTGACGGCCGATGCGCAGGCGCTGCGCCTGCTTTCGCGCGCCGCGCGCGGTTCCATGCGCGACGCGCTCTCGCTCACCGACCAGGCGATCGCCTTTGGCGGCGGTCAGTTGCAGGAAGCCGCGGTGCGCCAGATGCTGGGTGCGGTGGACCGCTCCTACGTGTTGCGCCTGATCGATGCGCTGGCCCGCGGCGACGGGGCCACGGTGGTCGATACCGTGGATGCGCTGCGCGTGAACGGTCTGAACGCCGCGTCCACGCTGGAAGAGATGACCGGCGTGCTGCAGCGCATGGCGGTGCTCCAGGCCGTGCCCGATCGGGCCCAGGCCGAGGGCGTGAATGATCCCGATGAAGCGCAGATCGCGCGGCTGGCACAAAGCCTGCCGGCCGACGAAACGCAACTGCTCTACAGCCTGTGCCTGCACGGGCGCGGCGAGCTGGGCCTGGCGCCCGACGAGTACGCCGCACTGACCATGGTGTTGCTGCGGCTGATGGCCTTCAAACCCGCCGGCACGGTCAGCCCCAGTGCCGCAGCGGAAAAAAAAACACTGAAATCGGCTGAAACGCCGGTCGCCGCCGTGGTGGCGGCCGCGCCGCAGCCCGTGCCCCTGGTGCGCCTGCCGGTGGTGAACCCGCCTCCGGCCGTTGCAGCGCCCGTGCCTACACCCTTGCCGATGGCGGAGCCCGTGGCGAAGGCCGCACCGCAGATGCTCGCCGAGCCGATGGACGACGATGCGCCCTGGCCGGAAGACGACGGCCCTCCGTGGGAGGAGGCCGCCGAACCCGCACCGCAGCGCGTCGTGGCCATTCCGGTGCGCGAAGCCGGCGAACCCGGTCCGCTGGATCAGCCACGGCCCCGCGAGGAACACGGCGCGCAAACCGTGTTGCCTGCCGCACCCGGTGGCAGCGTGGAAGGCGATTTCTGGTTCGAGACCGTGATGCAACTCGTGCGCGCGGAAACCATCACCGCGCTGGTGCGCGAACTGGGCCTGCAGTCGCAGCTGATCGCGCGCGACACGGACCAGTGGATGCTGCGTGTGGAGCGCAGTTCGCTCAACCAGGGCAACATCCGCGAACGGCTGGCCGCGGCGCTGCAAACCCTCGGGCACGAGGTGCGCCTCACGGTCGAGATCGGCAGCGTCGCGGACTCGCCGGCGCGCCGCGTGGCCGCCGAAGCGGAGCGCCGCCAGCGTGAGGCCGAAGCGCACATCCTGAACGATCCCTTCGTGCAGACCATGATGCGCGACTTTGGCGGCAGAATCGTGCCCGGAACCCTCAAGGCCATCACGGCCTGACCCTCTTTTTTCACTCGGAAACCCAAGGAATACCATGTTCAACAAAGGACAACTCGCCGGCCTCATGAAGCAGGCCCAGGCCATGCAGGACAACCTAAAGAAAGCCCAGGACGAGCTGGCCTTCATCGAGGTCACGGGCGAATCGGGCGCCGGCCTGGTGAAGGTGCTCATGACCTGCAAGCACGACGTCAAGCGCGTGACCATCGACCCCAGCCTGCTGGCCGATGACAAGGACATGCTGGAAGACCTCGTGGCGGCCGCGTTCAACGCCGCCGTGCGCAAGGCCGAAGAAACCTCGGCCGAGAAGATGGGCAAGATCACGGCCGGCATGCCCGGCCTGCCGGGTGGCATGAAGTTTCCGTTCTGATCTCCATCGCGCGGGCGCCCACCCACACCGATGGCTGAAAACCACTCGCTCGAACTGCTGGTGCAGGCCCTGCGGCGCCTGCCCGGCGTGGGGGTGAAGTCGGCGCAGCGCATGGCTTTCCATCTGCTGCAGCACGACCGCGACGGCGCGGTGCAGCTGGCGCGCGCGCTGGAGCACGCGGCCAGTTCCGTGAAGCACTGCAACCTGTGCAACACCTTCACCGAAAACGACATCTGCGCCACCTGCCAGGACCCGCGGCGCGATCGCGGCCAGCTCTGCGTGGTGGAAACACCGGCCGACCAGGCGGCGATGGAGCGCACGGGGGCTTACAAGGGGCTGTTCTTCGTGCTGATGGGCAAGCTCAGCCCGCTCGATGGCGTGGGCCCGCGCGACATCGGTTTGCAGAAGCTCTTTGACCGCATCAGCGCGCCGGCCGAGCTGGGCGAGCCCGAGGTGCGGGAAGTCATCCTGGCCACGAACTTCACCGCCGAGGGCGAGACCACGGCGCACGTGATCGCCCAGGCGCTCAAGGGCCGCACGGATGTGCAGGTGACCCGCCTGGCGCGAGGCGTGCCGGTGGGCAGCGAGCTTGAATACGTGGACCTGGGCACGATCGCCCATGCCCTGGTGGACCGGCGCTGATCGGCGCCCCTCTTTCTCGAAAGCGCTTCATCATGAAACTGGCTGGATTGACCATCGCTTACTGGTCGGTGGTGGTGGCCTCGCTGTTGCCGATCGGCTGTGCGTGGCTGGCGAAATCGGGCACGTTCTCCAAACCGCGCCGCGACGGCGGCTTCGACAACAAGCACCCGCGCGAATGGCTGGCGCGCCAGAGCGATTGGCGCGCCCGTGCGAACGCCGCGCAAGCCAACAGTTTCGAGGTGCTGCCGTTCTTCATCGGCGCGGTGATCATCGCGCACCAGCTCGGCGCCTCGCAGGTCCGCCTGGACGTGCTGGCCTTTCTGTTCGTGGTGCTGCGGGTGCTCTACATCATGATGTACGTGGCCAACCTGGCCACGGCGCGCAGCCTCGCGTGGACCCTCGGCTTGATCGTCAATCTCGCGATCCTTTTCGTTTGATGCGCGCTGGTGTTCGCGCCGTTACATCGACTTGCAATTGCTCGGTACAAACCCGCTCGGGAATGGTCCCGATGCGGGCTCGCGGCTTGAACCCTAGTCTCAAGGTTCATGGATGAATGAACCAAGAGAGGAAGCCGGGTCATGTGGAGTCGCCGAAACTGGGGGCGTGTCTGTGCGTGGGGCGTGGCGGCGGCCGCTGTACCGGCCTTGCGCGCGCAGTCCGCGCCTGCCCCGGTGGCGCCACCCGCGCCTCGACCCGGTGCCCCACGGCTGGCGATCGCCGTCGATAGCCGCACTTCTTTCTGCTACCTCCCGCTGACCATCGCGGAGCGCCTTGGGTACTTCGCTCAGGAAGGCCTGGATGTGGAGTTGCGTGAATTCCCCGATGTGGTGCAGTCGCTGCAGGCCCTGCAGAGCGGTGCGGCCCATGTGCTGTCGGGTCCGTACGCGAACACCATTGCGCAGCAGGCGCGTGGGCAGAACCTTCAGTCCTTCGTGTTGCAGGGGCGCGCGCCGCAGGTGGTGGTGGGGGTGTCGCTGGAAACCATGGGCCACAACGGCGGCGTGTCCGATCTGCGCGGCCGCCGCGTCGGCGTGATGGCGACGAGCGCGGCGTCGCACCGCGTGGCGAGCCTGGTGCTGAGCAAGGTCGGGCTGCGCGCCAACGACGTGCGCTATGTGCCGCTGGCGAATGCGGCGGCGGCGGTGCAGGCGTTCCGCCGCGGCGAACTCGACGCGATCAGCACCACCGATCCGACCGTGACGCAGCTGGAGCAGATGGGCTCGCTCAAGGTGGTGGCTGACACGCGCAGCGTGCGCGGCACCGCCGAGGTCTTCGGGGGGCCCTTGCCCTCCGGCTGCCTGTGCGCACCGGGGAGCTTTCTGACGCAGTACCCCAAGGCCAGCCAGGCGATGGCCGATGCGATGGTGCACGCGCTGAAGTGGCTGCAGACGGCGGGTCCGTCCGACATCATCAAGGTGGTGCCCGAGCGTTACTTCCAGGGTGATCGTGCGCTGTACCTGGCGGCGTTCGCGCGGGTGCGCGAGGCCTGGACGGTGGATGGCCTGATGCCCGAGACCGGCCCGGCCACGGCGGCCCGGATGCTGGCGCAGTTCGAGGAGCCGGGTTCGCTGCAGCGCGTGGATCTGGCGCTCACCTTCACCAACGACTTCGCCCGCAAGGCCAAGGCCCGGTTCCGGGCCTGACCTCGGGCACTCACTTCTTCCGGTCCGACTTGTTGCTGGAGGCCACGCGGGTCTTGCTCGCGCTGGAGGCGGTCTTGGACTTGGCCTTCACCGGCTTGCTCGCGGTGGGCGAGGCCTTGCGCGCCGCCGTGGTCGTGGCACCCTTTTTGGCCTGCGGGGCGGCCTTGGCCAGCGTGACGCGCTGGGGCAGCATGAGCGTGATGCGCTGGCCCGGCTTGAGCGTCGCGTTCACGGCCAGCTTGTTCCAGCCGGCCACGCTCACCGGGCTCACGCCGTAGCGCTGGGCCAGGTGCGCCAGGTTTTCGCCCTTGCGCGCCTTGACGGTGGTGCGCTTGAGGATGACCTCGGGCTGGAACGAGATCTGGCCGTTGTCGGCCACATGCACCGGCACGTCGCCGTTGCGCTTTTCGGTGCGGTGCACCAGCAGGCTGGAGCCGGCGCGCACCTGCATGCGCGGCGGGATGTTGTTGACCGAGCGCAACTCGGATTCGCTCATGCCCGCGCGTTCGGCGGCCTGGGCCACGGACATGGTGGAGGGCACGACCCAGGCCGTCCAGCTCGCCAGGGGACCGGTGTAGGACTGCAGGTTGCGCTGAAAGACCACCGCGTTGTCCCAGGGCAGCAGCACATGGGGTGTGCCGGCGGCCATCACGATGGGCTGGCGCAGCGAGGGGTTGAGCGCGCGGAAGTCCTTCTCATCGACCTCTGCGAGGCGGGCGATGAGAGCGACGTCCATGTCCCGCTGCAGCGCGACGGTGTCGAAGAACGGGTGGTTGCCGATCAGAGGCAGGGTGGTGTTGTAGGCCTGGGGTCGGGCCAGGATGTTTTCCACCGCCTGCAGCTTGGGCACGTACATGCGCGTTTCCGCCGGCATGTTGAGGTCGGTGTAGCCGGTGGGCTTGCCCTGGCGCTGGTTGTTCGTGATGGCGCGGTTGACGTTGCCCTGGCCCCAGTTGTAGGCCGCCAGCGCGAGGTGCCAGTCGCCGAAGCGCGCGTACAGCTGCTGCAGGTAGTCGAGCGCGGCGCGGGTGGAGGCCAGCACGTCGCGCCGGTCGTCGCGGAAGACGTTCTGCTTGAGGTCGAAGGACTCGCCTGTCGCGGGCATGAACTGCCACATGCCGGCGGCGCGCGCGCTGGAGACGGCCTGCGGGTTGAACGCGCTTTCGATGAAGGGCAGCAGGGCCAGCTCCATGGGCATGTTGCGGCGCTCGATCTCCTCGACGATGTGGAACAGGTAGCGGCTGGAACGCTCCGTCATGCGCTGCATGTAGTCGGGTCGCGTGGCGTACCACTGCTCGCGGTCGCGCACCAGGTCGCCCTCGAGGTCCGGCATGGCGAAGCCGCGGCGGATGCGGTCCCAGAGATCGGCCGGGGCGTCCAGCGTGGTCACGCTGGTCAGCGAGGTCTCGGCGGTGCCGATGGTGCTCAGGGGCACGTCGCTGGGCAGGCGGTACGAAGGCAGGCGTGGCGCGTTGGCGGCGACCGGCGGCGTGGCGGTGGGGGTGCCGGTGGTGCCGCTGCCGGCCTCGGGCAGCGCCGTGGTGGCGCAGCCCGACACCAGGATCACCAGGGCCGTGCCGGCCAGCGTCAGCCACCGACGGGCGGGGCCGGAGGCCGGGGG
>NZ_JBWKZH010000007.1:0-42942 GCF_059424305.1 Hydrogenophaga sp. GW456-12-10-14-TSB4
CCCCTGCCCACCCGCATCGCCGTGCTCGGCATCGGCATGATGGGCTTCCCCATGGCGCGCCGCCTCTGCGAGGCCGGTTGCGATGTCAGCGTGTGGAACCGATCGCGCGCCAAGGCCGAACGGCTCCAGCCCTTCGGCGCCACCGTGGCCGACACCCCCGCCGAGGCCGTGGCCCAGGCCGACATGGTGATCACCCTGCTCGAACACGGCGGCGTGGTGGAAGACGTGATGTTCCAGCAAGGCACCACCGCCGGCCTGCGGCCCGGCACTCTGGTGGTGGACATGTCGTCCATCCAGCCCCGGCAGGCGCGCGATCACGCCGCCCGGCTCGCCGAACAGGGCGTGCGCCACCTCGACGCGCCGGTCTCGGGCGGCACCGTGGGCGCCGAACAGGGCACGCTGGCCATCATGGCCGGCGGTGCCACGGCCGACTTCGAGCGCGCGCTCCCGGTGTTCGAGCTGCTGGGCAAGGCGGTGCACGTGGGCCCGCACGGTTCGGGTCAGCTCGCCAAGCTGGCCAACCAGATGATCGTGGGCATCACCATCGGCGCGGTGGCCGAGGCCCTGCTGCTGTGCGAGAAGGGCGGTGCCGACATGGGCAAGGTCCGCCAGGCCATCAGCGGCGGCTTCGCCGACAGCCGCATCCTGCAGGTGCACGGCCAGCGCATGGTGGAGCGCGACTTCACCAAGCGCGCGGCGATCGCGGTGCAGCTGAAAGACATGCGCAATGCGCTGGCCACGGCCGGCGAGATCGGCTTCGAGGCACCGATCACCGGCCTGTTCGAGCAGCTGTACGCCCAGGCCGGGGCGCACGGCCTGGCCGACCTGGACCACTCGGGCCTGTTCGTCGAACTCGCGCGCCGCAATGGCATGAACTGAGCGTCTTTGCTACCATTTCGGCCAGTGGGGACGTAGCTCAGCTGGGAGAGCGTCGCGTTCGCAATGCGAAGGTCGGGAGTTCGATCCTCCTCGTCTCCACCAGTCTCTCGGCAAGGCCTTGCGTCCAATGGCCTTTCTCGATTCCACGGCGTAACACGCTCGAAGTGGTCCATCCAGGCGATCCCATCGGGCTCTCGCATGCGCCCAGATTTACCCCATCTCGACAGGCGCCGCCACGGCATCCGGCAAAGCCATCCCGAACTGCCGGGAGATGCGGACGAATACCTGGGATGAAGAGGCATACCGCAGCGGTCTGCCTTTCAGAGGAAAACAGTATTTCCCAATGGATCCTGCGCTCTCCAGAATGCGGCTGCATCCGGGCCACGGGGGCCCGGCACACAGCAGGAACCATGTCTCCAATTCGTTTCGTCACCATCAGCAAGAACGGCAGCAACCCTGCCTACCGCGGTGCCCGCATCGGCATGGACCGCCTGGCCAAGGCCCGTCGCGTCGATGTGCGCCACTGGATGCCCAACGTCGACGACAGCATCGCCGAGCAGAAGGAGGTGCTGGCGCTGCTGGCCCGCGAGCGACCCGACGCCGTGCTCGTCTCGCCAGCGCACGAGAGCCTCCTCGACCCCATGCTCGAACAGTTGCGCGAAGCCGGCGTGGTGGTCGTCACGTTCGTCGGCCGTCCCAGGCGGCACGATCTCGCGCGTTGCCACGTCGGATCCGATGACCGACTCATGACCCAGGCCGTGGCGCGTGCGGTGGCGCGCCGCGCGGATGGCAGGGGCACAGTCGCCATCCTGGACGGCAACCCGCTGGGCATTCTGTACGAACCGCGCGCCAACGGCTTTCGGGCCGGACTTGCAGAGCACCCCGGCATGCGCATCGTCGGTGCGCGCGACGGAGATTTTCTGCGCGAACCTGCGCGCCGGGCCATGCTTGAGCTGCTGGATCGCCACGGGCCCACCGACGCCGTGCTGGTGGCCAACGACTTCATGGGACTCGGCGCACTGGAGGCGCTTCGGGAGCGAGGCGTGCGCGCGGTGCTGGGCAGCGTGAACGCAACCCCGGAGGGCATTGCGGCCATTCGCGCCGGCGACATGCTGGTGAGTGCGGCGTTCAACGCCATGGGCATGGGCTGCATCGCCATGGAAGCGGCCCTGCGCATCCTCAAGGGGCAAGCCGTTCCGAAGCACATCGTGCTTCCGGCGGAACTGGTCGAGGCAGACAACCTGCAGGCCTGGGACCTCAATTACGACCAGCGACCCCTGCCCGACTGGGATCAGACCCTCGCGACCCACTGCGCAGCTTGAGCAGGAAAACACCATGCACGACAAGAACTCCCACGTGGCCGTCATCACCGGTGCGGCCTCCTCGCGCGGCATCGGCTGGGCCACCGCCCTTGCTCTGGCCGACAGCGGCATCGCCGTGGCGGTCGCCGACATCCAGCTCGACGGCGTCACCGAACTGGCGCGGCAGATTCGCGGCCGGGGCGGCCGAGCCCTCGCGCTGCAGGCCGACGTCGCGTCTCGCGCCGGTGTCGATGCGCTCTACGCCGAAGTGGTCAGGCAACTCGGCGAGCCCGACATCCTGGTGGCCAACGCCGGCATCACGCAGTCGATCCCGTTCTCGGAGATCTCGGAGCCGGAGTGGGACCGCATGCTGAGCGTGAACCTCAAGAGCGTCTACCACGCCTGCCAGGCGGCCCTGCCCTTCATGCGCAGGCGCCAATGGGGACGCATCGTGTTCGTCAGCTCGATGGTCGCGCGCGACGGCGGCGGCTTCGGCGCCTGCCACTACGCCGCGGCCAAGGCGGGCATGCTGGGACTGGCGCGCTGCCTGGCGCGCGAGGTGGCGAAGGACAACATCACGGTCAACTCGGTCACGCCGGGGTCCATCGACACCGACATCCTGAAGGGGCGAGCCGCCGAGCGCGGCGGCAAGGACGCCGAACACTACCAGCTCGAACGCATCGCCAAGACCCCGCTTGGCCGGCTCGGCACCGCGGCCCACGTGGCCGACGCGATCCACTTTCTGACCACCCGGGGCGACTTTTGCACAGGCGCCATCGTTGACGTGAACGGCGGGCGCTTCATGGGCTGAACCCGAGGCCGATTTCATGCACCACAACAAGGAGACAAGATGAAGACCCCCCTACGCCGCCGCGCTCTGCTGATCGGATTGCCGGCACTCCTCTCGACCCGGGCCGGATGGACCCAGGCCACGTTCCCGACACGGCCGGTCACCCTGGTCGTGCCCTTTGCCGCCGGTGGCGGCACCGACCTCGTGGCGCGCGTGGTCGCGCAGCACATGGAATCCACCCTGGGTCAACCGGTCATCGTGGAAAACAAGGCGGGCGCGAACGGCAACATCGCGGGCGCCTTCGTGGCCAAAGCGCCCGCGGACGGCCACGTGGTCCTCTACAACACGTCGTCAATGGTCATCAGTCCCGCGGTCTACCGGAATCCGGGCTTCGACGCGCTGAAAGACCTGCTTCCGGTGGGACTCTCGGCCTCCATCCCCACCGGTCTGCTGGTGGCCCCCCAGTTGCAAGCGCGCACACTCCAGGAGTTCATCGCTCACGCGAAGGCCAACCCCGGCGCTCTAGTCTACGGGTCCTCGGGCGCAGGCAACATCAACCACATGACGGCGCTGCAGTTCACCCAGGCGCTGGGCATCGACGCCGTGCATGCGCCCTACAAAGGCAGTGCCCCGGCCACCATCGACCTGGTCGGCGGCCGGATCCACTTCATGATCGACACGGTCAGCAACGTGTCCGGTTTCCTGAAGGAAGGCAAGCTCAAGTTGCTGGCGACGGCAACACCGCGCCGGCTGGCGTTTCACCCACAGGTTCCGACCTTCACGGAATCGGGCGTACCGCATTTCGAGAGCGGGGCCTGGTCCGGGATGATGGTTCCCGCGCGCACGCCGCGTTCTGCGGTCGATCGCCTCAACGCCGCCTTGCTCGCGGCGTTGCAGTCCCCCCAGGTGCGTCAGAAGCTCGACGAACAGGGGACGCAGGCGCTGGGGTCCAGCCCCGCCGACTACGCGAAGTTTCTGCAGGTCGAAACGGAGCGCTGGGCGGCGGTTGCGCGCAACGCGCGGCTGGAGCCGCAGTGAAGGCTCAGGACAGCCGCGTGACACCCGGCCAGTCACCGCTGTCCGCGAGCGCCGCCGCGACCTCGCACAGTTCTCGGGCAACGACCCGTTGGGATGGCGACGGCGCGTCGGTCGCGGCCGCGTACAGGTAGTTGCGGCGGGTGATGCGCACATCGTTGATCGACAGTGCGCGCCAGCCCGTGCGGTGGCTTGCGGACGGCGTCGACGCGGGCACGGGCTTGATGGTGGCGCCCATACCGTCGCAAACACAGTCCATGAGCAGCCCGGCCGAGTCGATCTCGGCCACCACGTTGGGCGCCAGGCCGCGGCGCTCGAACTCCGCACAGACCCGGCGCCGCAGCCCGTGCCGGCCTGTGGGCAGGATGAGCGGCAGTTGCGAAACCTGTTGCAGGGTGAGCGACTGGCAGTCGGCGTCCACCAGCGTGCTGTTTTCCGCGAGCAGCACGAAGAGTTCTTCCTCCACCAGCGGCTGCGCCTTGAACTCCGGCAAGGCATCTAGGGCGAACAGCACGGCGAGGTCCAGTTGGCCCAGGCGCATCATCTGCTCGATCTGTCCACTGAGACCCTCCACCACATTGAGCAGAATGCCGGGGTACTTGCGCCGGATCTCGCGGACCAGCGCAAGCCCGATGGCGCGGAGCATGGTGGCCGGCAGGCCCAGCGAGACCACGCCCTGGGCGTCGCCGCCCTCCTGCCGCGCGATGGACAAGGCCTGCTCGAACTGGCGCAGCATGAGACGGGCATGGTGGTACAGCGCAAGTCCGTTGTCCGTGGGCACCACGCCCTTGGCGGAGCGATGCAGCAAGGCCTTGCCGACCTCTGCCTCCAGTTTCAACACCTGCTGGCTGAGCGCCGGCTGAGCGATGCACAGGCGGCGCGACGCGCGGGTCAGGCTTCCGCTTTCCACGATGCCGACGAAATAACGCAGTTGCCGCAGGTCCATGGCAACCTCAGGCCACCCATGGCTTGCCGAACGCCGGCTCCTTGTACGGAATGGGGGGCAGCTGCCATGTGCCGGTCGATGGCGGCCGCACGTCCGAGTCGATGTGCACATCGATCACGCAAGGCCGGCGGTTGCGCACCGCCAGCTCTACCGCACCTCGCAGGTCCTCGCTGCGCGTGACGGTCATGCCGTCGGCGCCGCAAGCGCGCGCCCAGGCCGCGAAATCCGGGTTGTAGCGCTCGCCACCGGGCCCCTGCCGGCCGCGGTAGAAGCCGGTGCCGATTTCCCGGCCGTCGAACAGCCCGTGCTGCAGATCGCGGATGGCCCCCCAAGCGAAGTTGTTCCAGACGATCCAGACGCAGGGCAGTTCGTACTCCACGGCGGTCGCCACGACATAGGGCGCCATCATGAAGCCCCCGTCCCCGACCACGGCGACGCAAGGCCGATCCGGCGCGGCCAGCTGGGCGCCCAGGACGCCGCACACGCCGAAACCCATGGACGAGTAACCCCAGCTGTTGAGCATGCTCTGCGCGCGCTGCGGCTTCCAGAACTGCATGAACCAGTTGTGATGCACGCCGGAGTCCAGCGCCAGGATCACATCCGGCGGCAGCACGTCCTGCAGCGCGCTCACCACGTACTCGGGGCGGATCGGCGTCGTGATCGCACCAAAGTTCGGTCGCACAAAAGTCTCCCACTCGGCACACCAACCCGCCACCTGCTCGCGCCAGGCGGTGAAGCGGCCCCTGTGCGCCGCGGCGGTCGGGTTCACGGCGGCGAGCAGCTGCCGCGTGAACACCTGGGCGTCGGCGATGATGCCCAGCGTCGGCGGGTAGTTGCGCCCGAGCTCGGCCGGGTCGATGTCGACGTGCAGCAGCTTGCAACTGGGGAAGTTCCAGGAGTAGCCGGGGTGCCAGGTCGAAGACGAACGGTCATCGAAGCGGGTGCCGATGCAGATCACCAGGTCGGCATGGCGGCCGGCCTGGTTGGCCGGGTAGGCGCCGTTGCGACCGATGAAGCCCAGCGTGAGCGGGTCGTCCGCGGGTACACAGCCCATGCCGTTCGGCGAGGTGATGATGGGAATGCCCAGGTCCCGCTGCAGCGCGGTGAGCGCCTCCCCGGCCTCGGCCAGGGTGGCGCCGTGACCGATGAACAGCACCGGGCGCTCGGCCTGCGACAGCAAGCTGACCGCCTCGGCGAGGTCGGTCCCGCTGGCGCCGGGACGGTGCGCGCCGTGCCGGTGCGACACGGACGGCACCTCCACGTCCGCCTCTTCCTGGAAGACGTTGTAGGGGATGTCCATGTTCACCGGGCCGGGGCGGCCGGTGACCATGCAGTCGAAGGCCTGGCGCATCGCCAGCGGCAGCATGTCGACCCGGCTCGGCTGGAAGCTGCGCTTGACCACCGGCCGCATCACCTGCGCGAAGTCCGACTGGTTGTGCGCATAGAGCTCCTGGAACGGTGCCCGGTTGGCCTGCGAGGTCGGCACGTTGGCCGTGATGGCCAGGAAGGCGGAGGAGTCCGCCAGCGCGGTGGCCAGCGGCATCACCATGTTGGCCGAACCCGGCCCGGTGGACGTGAGCGTGACCACGGGCTGGTGCTTGACCCGGAAGTAGGCATCGGCCATGTGCCCGGCACACTGCTCGTGGCGCGGCGACACCAGCTTCACCTGGTCGCGCACCTGGTGCAAGGCGTCCAGGATGCCCACGTTGCCGTGACCGCAGATGCCGAACACGTACGGCACTTTCTGTTTGACGAGGTACTCGGCGATCAGCTCGCCACCTTTGATACGGGACATGACAATTTCTCCGGGGGGGGATTCAGGGCGCGAGCAGCGTCACCATGCGCTCCTCGCTCATTTCGCGCACTGCATGCTGCGGTCCTTCGCGGCCGAAACCGCTGTCCTTGGAGCCTCCGTAGGGCATGAGGTCCACGCGCGAACTGGAGGTTTCATTGATGTGCACCCCCCCCACTTCGAGCCGGCGCGCCGCCGCCAGCGCGTCGGCCAGCCGGTTGGTGAACACGCCCGTGGCCAGCCCGAACGGCGTCGCGTTGACCCGGGCGATCGCTTCGTCCAGGGTGTCGAACGGGGCGATGCACATCACGGGGCCAAAGACTTCCTGGTGGCCGATCGGCGTCTGCGGCGGCACGTCGGCCAGCAGCGTGGGCGGCACCACGGCGCCTCGCCGGGCGCCACCCGCCAGCCGGCGGGCCCCGGCGGCCACCGCCTGGTCGATCCACCCGGCGATGCGCTCGGCCGAGGCCAAGCTGATCACGGGGCCGACCACGGTTTCAGCGGCCGCGGGATCGCCGCTGGGCAGCGCCGCCACCTGGGCGGCCAGGCGCCGCTCGACGTCGGGCACGCGCGAGCGATGCACCAGCAACACCTGCACCGAAGTGCAGACCTGACCGGCCTTGCGGTACGCGGCGTTGACGATCTTGGGCAGCACGCGGTCGAGGTCCGCGTCGTCGCAGACGATGCAGTGGGCGATGGACCCGAGCTCCATCTGCGTGCGCCTCAGGCCTGCGCGTTGCTGGATCAAGCGCCCGGCCTCGGTGCTGCCGGTGAAGGCGTAAAAGCGGATGGCGGGCTCGTCCAGCAGCCACTGGGCCACCTGCACGCCGCCGTGCAGGATGGACAACAGTCCGGCGGGCAGGCCCGCCGCGAGCAGCACTTCGGCCAGGATGCCCGCCGTCATGGGGGTGTGCAGCGACGGCTTGAGGACCACGGCGTTGCCGGCGGCCAGCGCCGGTCCGACCTTGTGGATCACCGTGTTGAGCGGTGCGTTGAACGGGGTGATGGCACACACCACGCCCAGCGGGACGCGCAGGGTGAATCCGATGCGGCCCGCCTGCCCGGGGGCGCCTTCCATGGGAACGAACTCACCGCCGAAACGGCGCGCCTCCTCGGCCGACAACCGCAGGGTGATCACACCTCGACGGATCTCGTTGGCCGCATCGTGCCTGGTGAAGCCGGCTTCCGCCTGCATCACCGCCGCCAGCTCGTCGGCCCGGCCTTCGAGCAGGGTGGCCGCGCGGTCCAGAATGGCGCCGCGGCTGTGCGCGTCCAGCGTGCTGGCACGGAAGGCCTGGTCGGCCGCCGCCACGGCCTGGGCGACCTGTGCACGGGAGGGCAACTGAGCGTCTGCCCACGGCTGCTGAAGGTACTTGTGGAGGACGACGGCGCTGTCGACGCCGTCCTGCCACTGACCTGCGAGAAGCAGACGGCAGGTCTGCAAGGACGCGGCCATCACACCGGCACCTCATCGGTCACCGGTGTGCTGACGACCAGAAACACCAGCGGCACCGTGCCGTTGTTGGTGAAGCCGTGGCGCACACCGGGCGGCACGAACACGTAGTCGTGGCGGCGCAGCACGTGGCGCTTGCCGTCCAGGGTGAGCAGGCCTTCCCCCTCCAGCACGTGGTAGACCTGCTCCTGCACCTTGTGCACATGTTCCTCCACGAACGCCATCGGCGCATAGCAGGAAATGCGGTGGTCGATGCGTTGCGAGCGGCAGGTCTGTGGCGTCACCAGCGGCTTGGACAGCGCGCCGCCGAAGTGCCCCGGGTACTGCAGCCAGTCGATCTCGGCGATGTGGGCGAGGAAAGCGTCGGCCATCTCGGTTCTCATTCGGGTTTGATGCCGGAGGATTCCGCCACCTTGCGGAAGCGCTCGACCTCCTCTCGCTGGTACCTGGCGAACTCCGCCGGGCCCAGCGGCAGCAGTTGCGTGCCGGCCTTGTGCGCGTAGTCCCGGGCGGCCTCCGAGCCGAGGATCTTCATCGTCGCTTCGGTCAGTCGGCGCGTGGTGTCTTCCGGCGTATCCGAGCGCACGTGGAAAGACGTCCAGGTGTTGTAGACAAACTCGGGAAAGCCGCTCTCCTTGACCGTGGGCACGTTCGGGAAGAAGGGATGCCGCTCATCGTCCGTGACGGCCAACGCACGAATGCGGCTGCCCTGCAGCAGGGGCGTGGCGCCCGCGAGGTCCACGATCGCCCAGTCGAGGCTGCCACCGACGACGTCGGTGAGCGCCTGAGCCAGGCCCTTGTACGGCACGTGGGTGTACTTGAAGCCCGCCAGGTTCGCGAACCAGTCGGCCGCCAGGTGGAATCCTGCGGATGCGGTACCGGCGTTCATCGTGGATTTTTTCGACGCGGCCACCAGATCGGCAAGTGTTTTGTGCGGCGAGTTGGCCGGCACCACGATGGCGGTCGTGTTTTTGGTCAGCCCCGCAACCGGCTTGAAGTCCTTGGTGGCGTCGTACGGGAGTTCCTTCACCATCACCACGTTGGTCACCAGGGGCGCGGTGCTGCCCAACAGCAGTGTGTAACCGTCGCCCGGTTGGCTCTTCACGAACGCGGTGCCGATCGAACCGCTGTTGCCGCCCGGCCGGTTCTCCACCAGCACCGGCTGACCCAGCGCGACGGCCAGCTTTTCCCCGAAGAAGCGGGCCGCCGCGTCCGAGCCGCCGCCCGGCGTGAAGGGAACGATCACGCGGATCGGCTTGCTCGGGAAGCTCGCAGCCCCCTGAGCGAAGGCGGTGCCGCACAGCGCGAGGCCGGCGGCGAGGAACAGGCGGCGTGCGCCG
The DNA here is from genome assembly GCF_059424305.1 of Hydrogenophaga sp. GW456-12-10-14-TSB4. Taxonomy (NCBI): domain Bacteria; kingdom Pseudomonadati; phylum Pseudomonadota; class Betaproteobacteria; order Burkholderiales; family Comamonadaceae; genus Hydrogenophaga; species Hydrogenophaga sp. GW456-12-10-14-TSB4. Next base: position 9,537 of record NZ_JBWKZH010000007.1, read on the forward strand.
CACACGAATGAGGTCTTGGGCATGTCTTGTCTCCTTGTTGTCGTCGGTGAGGGATCAGGACGCGGTGGCGCCGCTGTCCACGAGTTCGATGCGGCCCGTGATCCGCTTCGATTCGTCGGATGCGAGGAACAGGGCCATGTGCGTCAGGTCCTCGATCTCGATCGGACCCAGCAGGTGGGACGGCACTTCCGGTCGATGGTGGCGGTTCTTCTTGTTGAAAATGCGGTGGTTGGGAAAGTCCTGCTGGAACTTGGTCATGCGCGGGCTGATCACCACCCCGGGCGCAATGCAGTTGACGCGAATGCCGTCCGGCGCGTACTCCACGGCCATCGAACGGGTCAGCGCGATCACCGCGCCCTTGGCGGCGGTGTAGCAGTCGCGACCCGCCGTCCCGATGGTGGCGTTGTACGAAGCGGTGTTGATGACCGAGCCACCGCGCCCGGCCTTCTGCATGGCTCGGATGCCGAAGCGGCTGGACAGAAAGGTGCCCAGCAACTCCAGCTTCATGCAGCGCCAGAACTCCGCCATGTCGACAACGGTCACCATGTCGTCGTGGGGCGTTGAGCCGCCGGCGTTGTTGTACAGGATGTCGAGATGGCCGCCGAACGCTGCGGTGCCCTGGGCCACCGCCTGTTCGGTGGACGCTTCGTCGGTGACATCGCAATGCACATACTGGGCCTTGCCGCCATCGGCGCGGATGGCTTGCGCCACGTCGCGGCCACGGGCTTCGTCGATCTCGGCGACGATCACGGCCGCGCCTTCTCGTGCAAAACGCATGGCGGCTGCAGCGCCGATGCCCGCACCACCGCCGGTGATGAAAGCGACCTTGTTGTTCAAACGCATGGAATCAGTCTCCTGGTGGGGTCATGGAAGGGAAAAGGTTTCAGGCCACCAGTGCCTGCGGCTGACGCGCGACGACCTGATCCCAGTCAGGGCACTGCCGCATCTCGTAAGGCTTGTCCCACTCGGCGGCGTTGTCGGCGTCGATGATGTCCGGCCTCAGGTCGATGCGACGCGGAACGTGCTCGCCGCGCAGGTGGCGCAAGGCCATCTCGACCACCAGGCAACCAAAGTGGTGGGTGTTGAACGATGCGGTCGCCGCCAGGCGGCCCGAGCGCACCTCGGCGATGGCATCGGGTGTTCCGTTGATGCTCACGATCGGCACGCTTCGCCCCTGCAGTTCAAATGCCTCCAGAGCGCCCATCGCCATCAGGTCATTGGCCGCCAGGATCGCGTCCAGCCGCGCATGGCGCGAGAGCAAGGCCAGCGCCGCATCGCGGCCGGGTGCGTGCTGGTAGTCACCGGCAATCACGTCCACCAGTTGCATGCCCGGGTACTTCGCAAGCGCCTGCTCGAATCCGCGGCGGCGCTGTGGCGTGGTGATGGAGCCCGGGTGACCATCGATGATCGCTACCCGGGCATCCGGGCGCAGCCGCGGCAACAAGGCGTGGGCCAGCGAAGCGGCCATGCGCGTGTCGTCGGACCCGATGAAGCCCACCCACTGGCCCGCCGTCGGTTCGCTCACGAACAGGATCAGGGGAATGCCGGCCGCGTTGACGTGCGCGATCGCATCGTTGACACCGGTCGCGTGGGCGGGCAGCAGGACGATGGCATCGGGCCGGTCGGCGATGGCCTGCTCGACCAGCAGGGACTGCTCTTCGGGACTGTCGGCCACCTGCGGTGCGAAGTGATCCAGCGTGCAACCCATGCGGTGCGCCACGGCACGGGCGCCGACCAGCGCCCCGCCATAGGCCGGGTTGGTGTGATTCTTGGTGATGATGCGAAGGTGTTTCAAGGGATCTGATCTCAAGAGGAATGGCGGGCGGTGAAGCAAAGCCGATAGACCCCGGACTGCACGGGATCGCGGCACTCGGTGAGTTCCTGGGCAGCGTGCAGGGCCTGCTCCGCTGCATCGAGGACATCGGCGTCGATCAGCAACGCCCAGGCGACCTGCGCGTCCGGTGCACCGCGCAGCGCCTGCTCGGCGCTCGCGGTCGCCGGCGCCGCGCGTTCGGCATTCAGTGCGGTGACCTGCAGGACGCCGGGCCGCTCCAGCAGCCGCTCGCAGGCTGCCGACAGGTCCGGCGCCCCGCCCCCCGCGGCAGCGAGGGTCGCCACGTGTCCACCCTGGGCGCGACCCGCGAAGGCCGTGATGGCGCAGACCGTGCGCGACATGCGGCGAAAGTGGAGCATCGACTCGCGGGTCCAAGCCGTGGGCGCGTCAACACGGGCGCGGTAGTCGGCGCTGCGCAACACGTCGGTCGCCGCCACGCGATAGGCACCGAACACCTCGGCACCCGTGCCGGACACCCGCTCGAACCGGCGGGCTTCGAGAAAACCGGGGATGTCCAGACGTTCAAAGTGGTGCTCCCGGGCATACCACTCCCGGACTGCGGGAGCCTGTCCAGGTGCGACGTCGTGCCAGACCACCAGCATGCCCCCGCGGCTGGTGCGGGTCGTCGTCGGCGGATTCAAAGAGAGGTCCATGGGCACGGATGTTCGACGCTCGACGTTTAACTGTCCATTCGCTAATATTCCTTGATTGATAACTAGGAGTTTGGAATGGAACTGAATCTGCGCGACCTTCGGTACTTTGAAATCGCAGCGCAGACCGAAAACCTGGGCCGCGCGGCCGAGACGATCGCGCGCAGCCAGCCGGCTTTGACCAAGGCCATTCGCCGCCTGGAGCAGACGGTCGGCGGGCCGCTGTTCGAGAAGGCCGGACGCGGCGTTCGGCTGACGCCGGTGGGCCAGGTGCTGGTGGAGGAAGCCCGTCAGTTGCGGGTTTCTGCGGACGAGGCATTGCGCCATGTCGCGGACTTCTCGCAAGGCGTGGCGGGATTGGTCCGCATCGGCAGCGGCACCGTCAGCGTCGGCGCCCTGCTGCCGCAGGTGTGCCGCCTGCTGCTCGAGCAGGCGCCGAAGTCGCAGGTCCGGATCGAGGTGGGTGCCAGCTTTGACCTGCTGGAGCAACTCAGGCAGAAACAGCTCGACCTCGTGGTCGGTCTGCTGCCACCGGAGAAGGATGCGGCCTACAAGCGATACCCGCTGGCCATCGACGAAGTGGTGGTGACCTGCCGCAGCGGCCATCCCATCTTCAAGGCCCGGCACATCAGTCTGGAGATGCTCCTGGACTACCCGTGGGTGCTGCCCCAGGCAGAGGCCTCCAGCCGCCAATGGCTGGAAGCCGCCTTCGCCGCGCGCGGGCTGCCGCCGCCGCCCGTTCAAATCGAGGCGAACTCCATCCCGTTGCTGCCGCAATTGATCGCAGGCACCAACCTCCTGAGCTTCGTGTCGCGCCACACCATCGCCACCGAGAAGCGGGCGCGGCTGCGCGAGATACAGCCGTCGCACCTGATACTGCGGCGCGAGCTGGGCGTGAGTTCGCGCAGCGGCGGCTATCTCTCACCCGTCGCGCGCCGCCTGCTCGAACTCCTCCAGCAACAGGTTCCCGCACTGCTGACGGGCAGTGCCGATTGAGCGGCGCTCGTCTCCGCCGGCCGCTCAGCGCGGCGCGAACTGCGGCTTGCGCTTGCCCAGGAAGGCCCGCACCCCTTCGGCGAAGGCCGGCCCGTCGGCCAACTCGGTCTGGCGCTCCCGCTCCAGCGCCAGCTGCTCGGGCAAGGTGTTGCCTTCCGACGCGCGGTACAGCTCGCGCACTTCGTGGATCGCATGCGCCGGCAGCTGGGCCAGGCGCGCGGCGATCTGCCGGCTCTCGTCGGTCAAGGCCGCATCGTCCACGCAGGCCCAGATCAGTCCCCACTCGGCTGCCTCGGCGGCGCTCAGCCGGTTCCCCAGCAGGGTTAGGCCCATCGCCCGGGCCCGGCCCACCGCGCGCGGCAGGGCCCAGCTCGCACCCATGTCCGGCACCATGCCCAGTGCCGGGGCGAAGGGCAGGTAGAAGAAGGCGGAGCGCGCCGCGATCACGATGTCCGCCGCCAGCGCCAGCCCCGCGCCGCCGCCGGCCGCCGCGCCGTTCACCGCGCACACCACCGGCACCGGCAAGGTGCGCAGCCCCATCACCAGCGGATTGCCCGCGTCGGCCATCATGTCGCCGATCGCGCGCCCCGCGCTGCTGCTGCCGTGGGCCGGCCGATCGGGGTCGAAATCGGACAGCTTGGCGCCCGAGCAGAACGCCTTGCCGCTGCCGGTGAGGATCAGCGCGCGCACCGAGCGGTCTTCGCGCACCCGCTCCAGGGCCTGCAGACAGCCCTGGCGCATCGGCACGCTGATCGGGTTCATCTGAGCGGGCTCGTTCAGGGTCAGGGTGGCGATGCCGTCGGCCACATCGAACAGCACGGCGGGTGCGCTACTCATGTCAGGTCTCCTCCGGTCTTGCCGGTGTACTGGTGGGGGAAATGCAGGCGCACGAACTCGCCGTCGCGCTTCAGGGCATGGCAACCGCCCAGGGGCGAGTTGCGGTGCTCGGGCTGGTCGGGGTCGGTCACGTCGTCCGCGCTGTTCCACAGCATCTGGAACGCGGTGGTGGCCATGGGCGGCAGCAACTCGGTCAGGTGGGTGCAGCCCAGTTCGGCCCGGAACAGGCGCTTGACGACCCGGATGAAGCCGGGCTGGATGCGCTGGCCGATGAGGCGGCCGTAGCTGTCGGTGATGGCGCCGCACACCGCGTGCGGGCCCTCCAGCGTGTGCGCTTCCACAGCGTGGATCAGGCGGTCGCGGTCGATGGTGAGGCACAGCGTCATGTGGTGGATGGCCTCGTCGCCCGCCACCGTCTTCTCTTCCAGTTCGATCGGAAACGGCTTGGTGTCGATCAGTGTGCCGACGATGTCGTACAGGCCGTCACTGCGCTCGAAGCCTTCGCAGCGGATGCGCCGCAGGTGCACCGGGCGGCGCGTCACCGGGGGCGGTGGCGTGCCGGCCATCTCAGTCCGGCGCACCGTGCACCACGCCCGCGGCCAGCAGGGCGTCGATCTCGCCGTCGCTGCGGCCCAGCTGGCGCAGGATGTCCAGGCTGTCGCGGCCGATTGCGGGCGCGGCCGGCGGCAGCTCGCTGGGCGTGCGCTCGAAGCGCGGCGCGGGCGCGGGCTGCACGGCGCCGCCCTGCTCCACGAAGATGCCGCGCGCCCGGTTGTGCGGGTGCGCGGGCGCCTCGGCCATGCTCAGCACGGGGGCCACGCAGGCGTCGCTGCCTTCGAGCAGCGCGCACCACTCGTCGCGCGGCTTGCCCAGGAACAGCGCCGCCAGCTTCTCGCGCAGCGCGGGCCATTCGGCACGCTCCCATTGCTGCGCAAAGCGCGAGTCCGTGATGCCGCACTTTTCCAGCAACAGCCGGTAGAACTGCGGTTCGATCGCGCCGACGGACAGGTAGCGCCCATCGGCACACCGGTAGTTGCCATAGAAATGCGCCGAGCCATCCAGGAAGTTGCTCTCGCGCTCGTTGTGCCAGAAGCCCTTGGCCTGCAGGCCGTACTGCGCGGCCATGAGCACCGCCGCGCCGTCGGCGATGGCCGCGTCCACCACCTGGCCCGCGCCCGACCGCTGCGCTTCATACAGTGCGGCGACCACGCCCAGCGCGAGCAGCATGCCGCCGCCGCCGTAGTCGCCGACCAGGTTGAGCGGCACGGCCGGCGGCCGGTCGGCCGGGCCCATGGCGTGCACCGCACCCGAGAGCGCGATGTAGTTCAGGTCGTGGCCGGCGGCCTGCGCCAGCGGCCCGGTCTGGCCCCAGCCGGTCATGCGGCCGTAGATCAGCTTCGGGTTGCGCGCCAGGCAGTCTTTCGGCCCGACGCCGAGCTTCTCGGTCACGCCGGGGCGAAAGCCCTCGATCAGGATGTCGGCCCGCTCCACCAGCTGCAGCACGGTCTCCACCGCGCGCGGGTCCTTCATGTTGAGCGCAATGGAATGGCGGCCGCGGTCCACCACGCTGTCGTTGCGCATCAGCGCTTCGAGCGCGCTGCCGCCGCCGGGTGTGGGGATGCGGTCCACACGGATCACCTGGGCGCCCATGTCGGCCAGCATCATGCCGGCGAAGGGGCCCGGGCCGATGCCCGCGAGTTCGATGACGGTGACGCCTTGCAGGGGTCCGCTCATGCTGCCCTCACCTCACATGCGCTTGGCGACTTCTTCGAGCATCACCTCGGTGGCACCGCCGCCGATGGTGAGGATGCGCGCGTCGCGCGCCATCCGCTCGACCGGCGTGCCGATCATGTAGCCCGTGCCGCCGTGCAGCTGCAGGCAGGTGTGCACCACCTCCTGCAGGGTTTCGGCGGCGAAGCACTTGAGCATGGACACCTCGCGCACGATGTCCTTGCCCTCATCGATCATCTGCGCGCACTGGTAGGTGAGCGAGCGCACGGCCGCCGTCTTCGACGCCATCCAGGCCAGCTTGTTGCGCACCACCTGCTGGTCCCACAGCGACTTGCCGAAGGCCTGGCGCTGCTTCACGTATTCCACCGTCAGCTCGATGGCGCGCGAGGCCGTGCCCGAACTCAGCGCGCCGATCACCAGGCGCTCGTTCTGGAAGGTGCTCATGATGTAGTAGAAGCCCTTGCCCTCCTCGCCCAGCAGCGCGTCGTGCGGCACGTGCAGGTCTTCCAGGTAGAGCTCCGCCGTGTCGGACGAACGCCAGCCGTGCTTGTCCAGCTTGCGCGCGATCTTCAGGCCCGGGTTGCCCTTCTCCACGATGAACAGCGACAGGCCCTTGCTGCCCTTGGCGTGCGGGTCGGTGCGCGCGGCCACGATGTAGATGTCGCCGAACACCGCGTTGGTGATGAACATCTTGGAGCCGTTGATCACCCAGCCGCTGTCGGTGCGTTCGGCGCGCGTCTTCAGGCCGGCCACGTCGGAGCCGGCGTGCGCTTCGGTCACGCAGATCACGCCCACCTTCTCGCCCGCGCAGGCCGCCGGCAGGTAGCGCTCCTTCTGCTCGTGCGTGCCGCGGTGCGCGATGTGCGAGAGCGACATGTCGCTGTGCACCGTGAGCGCGGAGGCCACGCCGCCGTAGGTCGAGCGCGAGAGTTCCTCGCCCAGCACCAGCGAGGACAGGGCCCCCAGGCCGCCGCCGCCGTACTCGACCGGGTGGCGCATGCCCAGGAACCCCATCGCGCCCAGGTCGGTGAAGACATGGCGCGGAATCTCGCCGCTGGCCTCCCAGGCGTCGCCGTTGGGGACGATCACCTCGTCCACATAGCGGCGCAGCTGTTCGCGCACCATGCGCAGGTCCTCGTCGACGATGTCGGGTTCGCTGAAGTAAGGCAGGGTCATGGGAGGGTCTCCGGGTGGTTCTTGCCACTATTATAGTCCGACACGTCGGGTTATTTAAAGAGCCCGACGCGAGGCGGGCAGACGAAAATCAGCAGGTACACTCACAGGCCTCTGAGAGGGAACAGACATGCCACGCGTGCGATCCGACGACTACGACGCCAAGAGCCAATCCATCATGGACAGCGCTGCCGCGCTTTTTGCGAAGGTGGGCTACCCCAACGCGAAGATGCAGGACATCGCGCAGGCCTGCGGCGCGACCAAGTCCATGCTGTACCACTACTTCCCGACCAAGGACGACCTGCTCAGCGCGATGCTGACCGAGCACCTGGAACGGGTGATTGCCAGCGTGGACGAGGCGGTGGCCGGCAGCCGGCCGGCGAAGGAACGCTTCGCCGCTTTCGTGCAGACCTACGCGCAGAAGTCGGCCCAGTCGCGGCGGCGCCACGTCATCGCCATGAACGACGTGAAGTTCCTGCCCAAGGCCATGCAGACGCCGCTGCGCCAGCTGGAGAAGAAGGTCACCGACCAGGTGGCCGACCTGCTGCGCGAGGTCAATCCCGGTCTGGAAGACGGCGTCTACAAGCCCTACGCGATGATGCTGCTGGGCATGCTGAACTGGACCGACTACTGGTACCGGCCCGGCGGCCCGATGAAGTCCGACGAGCTGTGCGAGCGCATCACGCGCCTGTTCCTGCTCGGCTTCATGGCCGAGAAGTAGGCGCGCGGTTCACTTCTTCATCTGGTCGTAGTCGAGCACGACCTTCCAGCGGCCGTTCTGGATCTGCGAGAGCCGCGCCTCGCTGGTGGCCAGGTGGCTGGTGGGCGACCAGCTCATTGCCGGCATGCCGAACATGTCGCTCGGCACCTTGAGCGACTCCAGCGTCCTGGCCAGCGAATCGGTGCTCACCGCCGGGCCGTTCTTCTGCAGCGCGGTCGCCAGCCGGTCGATGATCACGTAGCCATAGGTCGAGAACACGGTGGGGTTCTCGTTGTAGGCGGTCTTGTACTTGTTGGCCCAGAAGCGCAGCGGCTGCGAGGCGTCGTCCTCGTAGGGCACCTGCGCCATCATGGTCGAGTACAGGCCGTCCATGCCCTTGCCGCCCAGGCGCGGGATCAGGTCGGTGTAGGCGCCCACCGAGGTCAGGAAGGTCGGGTTGTAGCCCAGCTTGCGCGACTCGGCGATGGCGCCCACGGTCTCGCGGATCACCGTGCCCAGCACCACGAAGTCGCAGTTGGCCGCGCGCAGGCGCGCCACCTGGGAAGAGAAGTCGGTCGCGCCGCGCTTGTAGGTGGTCCGCTCGGCGAACTCCACGTTGATGCTCTTGAGGCCGATCTCCGCGCCCTTCATCACCTCCTGGCCGTAGTCGTCGTCCTGGTACAGGGTGCAGGCCTTGGTGGCGTTCTTTTCCTTGTACAGGCGAGGCGTGGCGCGCGTCATCTGCTCGATGTAGGACGAGACGAAAGCGAACTTGAGCTTGTCCACCGGTTCGTACATGTCCTTGGCCAGCGCCATGGGGAAGAAGTTCATCACGTTCTTCTGCGCCAGCGTGGGCATGGCCGCATTGGCGCTGGCCGCGCCCAGCATGCCGACCATCACGAAGACCTTGTCCTGGTTCACCAGCTTCTGCGCGGCGAGCACGGCGCGCTTGGGGTCGTAGCCGTTGTCTTCCACCCGCAGCGCGAGCTTGCGGCCGTGCACCCCGCCCTGCTCGTTCACCTCGGCGATGCGCAGGTTCATGCCGTTGCGCAGGTCCTTGCCGTAGCCCGCGAGCGGGCCGGAGAGGTCGAGGATGGAGCCAATGAGCAACTGGTCCTTGCTCACGCCCTGCTGCTGGGCCAGGGCGGGCCAGGCCAGCGCCGCCAGGGACACGGCGGCCAATGGGATCAGGTGGCGGTGCTTCATCTCTTGTCTCCTGCAGTGGTGGTGAAAGTGAATCAGATCGCGTGGTAGCGGCCGTTCGCTGCGGCCATGTCGCGCAGCGCCTGCGGCGCCTCGAAGCGCGGGCCGTGGCGTTTGGCCAGGCGGTCGCATTCGTCCACGAAGCGGGCCGCGCCCACCATGTCGATGTGGCTGATGGCGCCGCCCAGCACGGCCGGGAAGCCCCAGCCCAGCAGGGAGCCCACGTCGGCGTCGCGCGTGCTCACGATGCCCTCGGCCACGCAGCGCGCGGCCTCCAGCGACTGCGAGTACATGAGGCGCTTGCGCACGTCGTCCAGGCTGGGCTGTTCCTCCGCCAGCGGGAAGCGCTGCGCCAGGCCCGGCCAGAGCTTCTTGCCGCCCTCGGCGGGGTGGTCGTAGAAGCCCTTGCCGGCTTTGCGGCCCGGGCGGCCCAGCTCGTCCACCATGGCGACGAGCACCTCGTCCTGCGGCTGTTCGCGGTAGGCCGCGCCCTGATCGAGGCGGCCCTGCTTCATGGCCTTGTGCAGCAACTCGACCGAGAACTCGTCGATCAGCGCCAGCGGCGGCATGGGCATGCCGGCCAGGCGCCCGGCGTTCTCGATCAGGTTCGGGTTCACGCCCTCGGCCAGCATGGTCATGGCCTCGAAGGGGTACATGCCGAAGGCGCGGTTGGCGTAGAAGGCCGGGCAGTCGTTGACCACGATGGGCGTCTTGCGGATGCGCTTGACGAAGTCCATCGCGTGCGCCACGGCGGCCTCGCCGGTCTTCTCGCCTCGGATCACCTCGACCAGCGGCATCTTCTCCACCGGCGAGAAGAAGTGCAGGCCCACGAACGAGGCGGGGCGCGAGGACACCTCGGCCAGGCCGGTGATGGGCAGCGTGGAGGTGTTGGTGGCGAAGATGGCGTCGGCGTCCATCGCGGCCTCGGCGCGGCGCGTCACGTCGGCCTTGACCGCACGGTCCTCGAACACCGCCTCGATCACGATGCCGCAGCCCGCGAGCTCGGCCATGTCGGTGGTGGTCTTCACGCGCGCCAGGGTCTGGTCGCGCTGGGCCGCGTCCAGGCGGCCCTTGGCCACCTGGCCGTCGAGGATCTTCGCGCCGTAGGCCTTGCCCTTCTCGGCGGCGGCCAGGCTCACGTCCAGCAGCACCGTCTCCAGCCCCGCCACCGAGCACACATGGGCCAGGCCCGCGCCCATCATGCCGGCGCCCAGCACCGCCACCTTGCCGAACTTGCGCGGCGGCACGCCCTGGGGCCGGCCCGCGAGCCGGTTCGCGTCGCCCATGGCGTAGAACAGCGTGCGGATCATGTTCTTGGTTTCGGGCGAGGTCGCCAGGCGCGCGAACTGGCGCTGCTCGATGCGCAGGCCGGTGTCGATGTCCACCTGGCAGCCGTCGTACACGCTGGCCAGAATGGCCTCGGGCGCCGGGTACAGCGCCTGCGTCTTGCCCAGCAGGTGGCCGGACACGCCGAAGAACACCTGCGTGGGCCCGGGCGACTGCGGCGTGCCGCCGGGGAATTTGTAGCCCTTGGCGTCCCAGGGTTTGACGGTGGCCTGCGGGCCGTCCGTGAGCAGCCATTGTTTCGCGCGCGCCAGCAGCTCGGCCGCCGGCACCACCTCGTCCACGATGCCCGCTTCCAGCGCTTTCTGCGGACCGACCTTGCGGCCCTCCAGCAGGTAGGGCAAGGCGGCCTTGATGCCGATCATGCGCGGCAGGCGCTGCGTGCCGCCGGCGGCGGGCAGCAGGCCCAGCGTCACCTCGGGCACACCGAGCTGCAGCCGGGCGTCGTCCACCGCGATGCGGCGGTGGCAGGCCAGGCAAACCTCCAGGCCGCCGCCCAGTGCGGTGCCGTTGATGGCGGCCACGAAGGGCTTGCCCGAGGTCTCGATGCGGCGCAGCGTGGCGCTCAGCGGCGCGGTGATGTCCATCGACTGCTGCGCGCTCGAGATGGTGCGGATGAATTCGAGGTCACCGCCGGCCAGGAACTCGGGCCGCGCCGAGGTCACGATCACGCCGCGCACCGCCGCGTCTGCCGCCGCGCGGCTCACCGCCGCGCCGAAGGCCGCGATCGAGTCCGTGTTCAGCACGTTCATCGGCCGGTCGGCCACGTTCCACGTCAGGGTCGCGATGCCGTCCGCGTCCACCGTGTAATCCACCATTGTTTCGCTCCAGTTGCTTGTTGTTGTGGCGCTCAGACGCGCTCGATGACCATGACGGAACCCATGCCGCCGCCCACGCACATGGTGACCACGCCGGTGCTCAGGTTGCGCCGCTCCAGCTCGTCGAGCAGCGTGCCGAGCAGCATGCCGCCGGTGGCGCCCAGCGGGTGGCCCATGGCGATCGCGCCGCCATTGACGTTCACGCGGTCGTGCGGCACGTCGAGCACCTCCATGAAGCGCAGCACCACGGAGGCGAAGGCCTCGTTGCACTCGAACAGGTCCACGTCGCGCGCGTTCATGCCGGCGCGCTTGAGCGCGGCCTGCGCGGCCGGCGCCGGGCCGGTGAGCATGATGGTGGGCTCGGTGGACACGGTGCCGAAGGCGCGCACGCGGGCGCGCGGTTTCAGGCCCTGCGCGGCCGCCGCTTCCTTCGTGCCGATGAGCACGGCCGAGGCGCCGTCCACGATGCCCGAGGAGTTGCCGGCGTGGTGGATGTGCTCGATGCCGCCAAGCTGCGGGTAGCGGTGCAGCGCCAGCGCGTCGAAGCCCATCTTCTCGCCCTGCGCGGTGAACGAAGGATCGAGCTTGGCCAGCGTCTCCATCGTGGTGTCGCCGCGCACATGCTCGTCGCGCGCCAGGATCACCAGGCCGTTGAGGTCGCGCACCGGCACCACCGACTTGTCGAAGTAACCCTCGCGCCAGGCCTGGGCCGCGCGGCGCTGGCTCTCGACCGCGTAGGCGTCCGCGTCCTGGCGGCTGTAGCCGTAGAGCGTGGAGATCAGGTCGGCCGAAATGCCCTGGGGCACGATGCGGTTGGGGATGGTGAGCTGCGGGTCGGTGATCCACGGGCCGCCCGAGGTGAACATGGGCACGCGCGACATGCTCTCCACGCCGCCGCCAATGACCAGCTCGGCCTGCCCGGACTTCACCAGCGCGGACGCGAAGTTGCAGGCCTCCAGGCCCGAGCCGCAGAAGCGGTTGATCTGGATGCCGGGCACCGCCTGGTCGTAGCCGGCGGCGAACACCGCGCTCTTGGCGATGTCGGCCGCCTGCTCCTGCACCGGCTCGACACAGCCCAGGATCACGTCGTTCAACTGCGAGGTGTCCAGGCCGTGCCGGTCGCGCAGCGCGGCGAGCAGCCCCCCGGCCAGGCGCGCCGAAGGCACCTCGTGCAGACCGCCGCTGGCGCGGCCCCGGCCGCGCGGGGTGCGCACGGCGTCAAGAATGTAGGCTTCCGTCATATTGCAAGGAATGGTTGGGGAATGGCGCGCTTCAGCGCCCCTGGAACACGGCCGGGCGCCGCTGCTGGAAGGCGGCGATGCCCTCCTTCAGGTCGGCGGTGGCGAACACCTGGGCCAGTTGGCGGCCCTCGTGGGCGAACATGGCGTCGAAGTCACCGCCCTGCAGCAGGATCTCTTTCGACAGGCGCAGCGCCTGCGTCGGCCCGGCGGCGATGGCCTGCGCCGTCTTCGCCACCTCGTCGGCGAGCTGGTCGCGCGGCAGCGCGCGGTTGATCAGGCCCAGGCGCGCGGCCTCGGCGCCGCTCAGCAGGCGCCCGGTGTAGATCAGCTCGGCCGCCAGCGCATGGCCCAGGCGGTCGAGCAGGAAGTGGTGGGTGCCGCTGTCGGGCACCATGCCGATGTGGCGGAACGGGCTGCCGAACAGCGCCCCGTCCTCGGCAAAGCAGAGGTCGCAGCACAGCGCCAGGCCGAAACCGAAGCCCAGGGCCGGGCCGGTCACGGCGGACACCGTGGGGATGGGCAGCTCGCGCAGTCGGCGGCAGAACGGGCCGACCACGTTCGCGATCAGGGCCATGGGGTCGTCGGCCGCCGGGTCGATGGAGCCGATGTCCCAGCCGGCGGAAAACACCGCGCCGGCGCCCTGGATCACCAGGCAGCGCGCGCCGCCGGCGAGCGCCTCGTCCAGCAGCGCGCCCAGGCGTTGCACGTCGGCGGTGCGGAAGGTGTTCTTGGGTTGCGCGAGGTCCAGCACCAGGGTGGCGACGGCGCCTTCGGTGCGCAGGGTGATGCCGGCGGCGGGCCGGGTGGCGGTGGCAGTTGACATGCCCGCCACTCTGCCAGCGGGGGTGCTCCGGAATATCGTCGCCTTGGACGATTAGGGCCCATTCACGACGAAGCGCACCAGGTCCGCCATCTGCTCCTCGCCCAGGCGGGTGTGGCCGCCGGGGTAGACGTGCAGGCGCCGGTCATCGGTGCCCAGCGCGTCGAACAGTTCCAGCTGCCCGTCCCGGCTGAACAGCTCGTCGTGCCATTTCTGCTGGAACAGGACCCGCGCGCGCACCGCCATCGCATCGGCCCGCAGGCGGGCGGAGTTGACGAAGCTCGTGCCCCACATGCCGATCACCGCGGCATGGATGCGGTCCTCCTGCGCCAGCAGCGGCAGGCCGTAGGCGGTCCCCATGGACACGCCGACCCAGGCCAGGTGTTCGGGCCGCCAGGCGCCGACCAGCTCGTCGATCAGGCGCCGCCAGGCTTCGACGTGTTGCCCGACGTGGGCCGGCTCGTGCGCCCACTTCTCGAAGAAACGCGCGCGCACCGCCAGGGGTTCGAGCACCTCGTCGCGGCCCAGGCGCGCGCCGTGCACCGGCCCGTCCAGCGCGACCAGCCGCACGCCCTCCCGGCCGGTGAGCGCGTGCGCCACGTCCCACACGTCGGCACCTGCCTTGTGCGAGCTGCCGCCGTGCTGGATGAGCGCCAGACGCGCTGGCCGCGCATCGCCCACGGGTTCGTACACCGCCCCCGTCGCCGCGCCATCGGCCTGGGACCGGGGCACAAAACGCCGGCAGCGGACCTGCCCGACCACCTCGGCCTCACCTTGCCACTTCAACATGTGTTCTCCTTGTGGTGAATGCCTGCGCTTCCAGCAGGCGGACGTGGTCGCGGTGGAGCTGGTCGATGCGCTGCACGCCCAGCAGCTTCAGGGTCCGGACGATCTGCGATTCGAGGATGTCGGCGGCGCGAAGCACACCGGCCTCGCCCCCGGCCATCAGGCCGTAGAGGTAGGCGCGACCGACCCAGGCGAACCGGGCCCCCAGGGCCAGGGCCGCGACGATGTCGGCGCCGTGCTGGATGCCGGAGTCGATCATCACCGCCGTCTGCCGGCCCACCGCATCGACCACCTCGGGCAGCAGCCGCAAGGGGATGGGCGCGCGGTCCAGCTGGCGCCCGCCATGGTTGGAGAGCACGATGCCGTCGGCGCCGAAATCCGCCACGCGCCGGGCGTCCTCCAGGGTCTGGATGCCCTTGACCACCAGCGGCCCGTTCCAGGCCTCGCGCATCCACCGCAGGTCCTCGACCGTGGCGCTGGTGTCGTAGAGCTTGGCCACCAGTTCCGCCGCGCCCTCGTGCTCGCCGGCGGACGCAAACGCGAAACGCGGCGGCGGCGTGGTGAGGAAGTCGAACCACCAGTTCGGGCGGTGCGAGGCGTCGAGCAAGGTCTTCAGGGACAGGCGCGGCGGCATGGTCATGCCGTGGCGCAGGTCCCGCAGCCGGTTCCCCGCCGTGGGCACGTCGACGGTGACCACCAGGGCGTCGTAGCCCGCCGCCCGGGCCTGCTCGATGAAGCGCAGCGAGCGCTCGCGGTCCTTCCAGAGGTAGAGCTGGAACCAGCGGCGCGCGTGTGGCGCCGCCTGCGCGAGCTCGGTGATGCCGGTCGTGCCCATGGTGGACAGCGCATAGGGAATCCCCTTGGCCTGCGCCGCGCGCACCACGGCGCGCTCGCCCTCGGCATGCAGCAGGCGCGTGAAGCCGGTCGGGGCGAAACCGAAGGGCAGCCGCAGCGCCCGGCCGAACAGCTCGGTGCCCGGGTCGGTCACCGACACGTCGCGCAGCACGCCCGGCTGGAACTCCAGGTCGCGGTAGTACTGCCGCACCCGCCCGAGGGTGATCTCCTCGTCGGCGGCGCCGTCCACGTAATGGAACGGCCCCGCCGGTGTGCGCCGCCGGGCGATCGCGCGCAGGTCGTCGATGGTGTGTGCCTTCGCGAGGCGCCGGGCCGTGCCGTTCCACTCGAAGCGCTGGAAGGACAACAGAGGTCGGAGCTCGCGCCAACGCGGAAACTGTCGCTGCATGGCCGGCCGCTCAGTCCACGCGCACGATCTTGCCGGGGTTCAGGATGTTCTTCGGATCGAGCGCGCGCTTGAGGGTGCGCATCATGGCCACCGCACCCTGGCCGGTTTCGGCGCTCAGGAAGTCCATCTTGTGCAAGCCCACGCCGTGCTCGCCGGTGCAGGTGCCGCCCAGCGCCAGCGCGCGCATCACGAGCTGGTGGTTCAGGCGCTCGGCCGTCGCGCGTTCGGCCTCGTCGTGCGGGTCGATCAGGTAGCCCACGTGGAAGTTGCCGTCGCCCACGTGGCCCACGAGAAAGTAGGGCATGCCGCTGGCCCGGGCTTCGTCCACCGAGGCCAGCATGGCGTCGGCCAGGCGCGAGATCGGCACGCAGGTGTCGGTGGAGATCGCGCGGCAGCCCGGGCGGCTCTGCAGGGCCGCGAAGTAGAAGTTGTGCCGTGCGGTCCACAGGCGGGTGCGCTCTTCCGGCGTGGTCGCCCATTCAAACGCCGCACCGCCGTGCGTGGCCGCGATCTCCTGCACCACCAGGGCCTGCTCCTGCACCCCCGCCGGCGAGCCGTGGAACTCCATCAGCAGCATCGGTTCCTCGCGCAGGCCGAGCCGCGCGTGCTGGTTGACCATGCGCACCGATGGCCCGTCGATCAGTTCCACCCGCGCGATCGGCACCCCCATCTGGATGGTCTCGATGGTGGTGCGCACGGCCGCCTCCAGGCTGGGGAAGGAGCAGACCGCCGCCGACACCGCTTCGGGCAAGGGGAAGACGCGCAGCGTGATCTCGGTCATGACTCCCAGCGTGCCCTCGCTGCCCACGAAAAGTCGCGTCAGGTCGTAGCCCGCGCTGGACTTGCGCGCCCGCGTGCCGGTGCGGATCACCTCGCCCGTGGCGGTGACGACTTCCAGCGCGAGCACGTTCTCGCGCATGGTGCCGTAGCGCACCGCGTTCGTGCCGCTGGCGCGGGTGGCCGCCATGCCACCGAGGGTGGCGTCGGCGCCCGGGTCGATCGGGAAGAACAGGCCTGTGCTGCGCAGCGCCTCGTTGAGCTGCTTGCGGGTGACGCCCGGCTGCACCGTCACCGTCAGGTCGTCGGCATCGATGGACAGCACCCGGTTCATGGGCGACACGTCGATGCTGATGCCGCCCTGCACGGCGAGAAGGTGGCCTTCCAGCGAGGACCCCGCGCCGAAAGGAATGACGGGCACGCCCTGCGCGTCGGCGCCGCGCAGCACATCGGCCACGTCCTGCGTGCTTTCGGCGAACACCACCGCCTCGGGCGGCGGCACGCTCACATAGGCCGACTCGTCGCGCCCATGTTGCTCGCGCACCGCCAGCGCGATGCTGCAGCGCTCGCCGAAGCGCTCGCGCAAGGCGTCGAGAAAGGCCGGCGGCACGGTGCGCGGCCGGACCTCGGGCAGCCAGCCGTGGATCTGTTCAGGGGCGTTCATGTCGGTCGGCGCGCTCGCTCAGTCCAGCACGATGTGCTTGTCGCGGATCACCGCGCCCCATTGCCGGGACTCGCGCTGGATCACGGCGGCCATCTCCTGCGGCGACGAGCCGATCGGGACCGACGCGAAATCCTGGATGCGCTTCTGCATGTCCGGCAGCTTGGTGATGCGCACGAACTCGGCGTTGAGGCGCGTGATGACTTCGGGCGGCGTGCCCGCCGTGGTCCAGATGCCCTGCCAGCCGAGCAGGTTCAGCCCGCGCACGGCCTCGTTCATCGCCGGCACATTGGGCAGCTCGGCGATCCGCTTCTCTCCCGTCACCGCCAGGGCCTTCACCCGGCCGGACTTCGCCATCGGAATGCCGGAAGGAAAGGGCTCGATCACCATCGCCACCTGGCCGTTGATCACATCGGTCATCTGCCCCTGCTTGTAGGGCACGTGCAGCAGCTGGATCTTCTCGCTGTCCTGGATCAGCTCCATGATCAGGTGCGAGGCCGTGCCCGGGCCGTAGCTCGCGTAGGCCAGCTTGCCGGGGTTCTTGCGCGCGTAGTCGATCACGCCCGCGAGGTCCTGGGCCGGCAGGTTGTTGTTGCCCGCCAGCACATAGGCCGTGCCCACGGTCTGCGTGACCGGGGCCAGGTCCTTCGCCGAGTCGTACGCCAGCTTGGTGAACAGGTGCGGGTTCATCGTGAAGATCTGGTTGTACCCATACAGCAGGGTGTAGCCGTCCGCCGGCGCCTTCGCCACCGCCTCCGCGCCGAGGTTGCCGGAAGCGCCTGGGCGGTTGTCCACCACGAAGGGCTGGCCCAGCGCCTGGCCCAGGTGCTGGGCGTAGAGGCGCGCCAGCACATCGGGGCCCGTGCCGGCCGGCGCGGGCACGATGATGCGCACGGTGCGGGTCGGGTAGGCCGTCTGTGCGGCCACCGGGGCCAGCGTCAGGGCCGCGGCGCAGGCCGCCAAGGCGGCGCGAAAGATCTTGCTCATGTTTGTCTCCTGTTGTATTGGGTTCGTGGGGATGCAGGGCCTCAGGCCGGCGCCGTCTGGCGCTGGAAGATGCCCGCTTCGATCAGGCGCTCGATGCCGCCGGTGGAAATCTCGGCCGCCGGCGCGTTGCCGCCGATCATGCCCAGCAGCAGGCCTTCGGTTTCGCCTGCCGGCGCTTCCACGCACTCGAAGCGCCGCTGCACGCCCAGCGGGAAGGCGACAAAGTCCAGCGGCCGCAGGATCACGTGATCGTCGCCCTGGTCGCCTTCCCACTCCAGCTTCCAGACACCCTTCATCACCATGAAGGTCTCCACCGTGTCGTGCGTGTGCATGAGCACGCCCTTGCCGGGCTCGGCCGCGATGAAGGACACGCCGAAGCCGGCCGTGAGGTGAGAGACGCGGGCCTTGGCGCGGTCGCCGAACGGCGAGAACTTGCCCTCGCCCTTGGGCTGGTCGAAGCCCAGCACGTTGTAGAACGCGCGCTTGCATTCGGGCAGCTGCATGTCCGGCAGGCCGGTCTCGCAGCGCTGCAGATCCTGGAAACGGGCCACGCAGGCGAGCATGGCTTCTCGGGTGGGTTTGACGGCGGGAATGGTCATGGGGGCCTCGGTAAGTTCGTTAGACTTCCGATTCAATCAAGATCGACCACCCCGAACAATCAAGGCGATGCAATGTGGTCATTGCCCCGCGTGGATAGGAACAAACCCTAGGTGACCACCTTCCACTTCAGAAAACCGTGTTGACAGGCCCTTTGTGAAACGCAGCAACATCAACCTGCTGGTGTGTCTGGACGCCTTGTTGACCACCCGTTCCGTCACCCGGGCGGCGGAGCGGCTGGAGATGAGCCAGTCCGGCATGAGCAACGCCCTGTCCCGCCTGCGCGAGCTCATCGGCGACCCGCTGCTGGTGCGCTCCGGCAACGAGTTCAACCTCACGGAACGCGCCCAGACCATTGCGCAGAAGGTGCGCAACGGCATCGAGCTCATGGAAGAGATCTTCGCCAACGAGGGCTCGCTGGACCTGGCGCAGACCCAGGCCACCGTCACGCTGGCGGCCGCCGACAACCTGGGCCTCAATTACCTGCCGACGCTCTCGCGCCTGATCGCCGACCAGGCGCCCGGCCTGGTGCTGAACGTGCGCGCGCCCGACCCCGACCATGTGAAGGAATGGCTCAGCGAGGGCGAATGCGACATCGCGATCGGCTACTTCCCCGAGGTCCATCCCGACCTGCGCCGCCTCCCGCTGTACTCCCAGCCGATGTCCTGCATCACCGCGCGCGGCAGCTGCCCGGCCATGTCGCTGGACACCTACCTCGACCGCCCCCACGTGGTGCTGGGCTCGCCCTTTTCACCCCGCTCGACGCTGGAGCACACCCTGAGCCATGCGCTCAAGGCCGTCGGCCACGAGCGCGTGCGGTCCGTGCGCGTGCCCTCCGTCCTGCTGATTCCCCACATCGTCGCCGGCTCCAACCACGTCGCCACCTTGCCGACCTGGATCTGCGAGCAGTTCGCGGCGCACCTGCCGCTGGACATCTGGCCCGTGCCCTTTCCCCTGGCCGACATCGAGACCGTGATGGTCTGGCACGAGCGCACCCACCGCCTGCCCCTGTTCGTGTGGCTGCGGGACCTCATCCGCCAGATCCCGCCCGGCCCTACAGATCCTAGTCGCGCCCGGCCGCGATGATCGCCTGCGCCAGTTCGGCCGGGCGCGTGAACCAGGCCTCGTGGCTGCCGGGCGCCTCGACATAGCGGAACAGGCCCAGCCGTTCCGACAGCCGGGGGTGCCAGGGCAGGCTGCCGGGCAGCGCCACGTCCAGCACGCAGTTCACATACGACTTGCCGACCGCCAGCGCGGCCAGGGGCTGGGTGATGGCCGAGGGCTCGGTGAAGGTGCGATAAGGATGGGGGTTGAGCCTGGCATACGCGGCCTTGGCCAGGGCGAGGTCGGCATCGTTGATGAAGGCCTCGCGCCAGATCTCGAACGGCAGCATCACCGCCTGCCCGTTCGCGCCGGCAATGTGGTCGAACAGCGCCTTGTAGTGCGGCGGCACCATGTCGTTCAGGCACTCGCCCGGCTGCGGCACGAAAG
The DNA here is from genome assembly GCF_059424305.1 of Hydrogenophaga sp. GW456-12-10-14-TSB4. NCBI lineage: Bacteria > Pseudomonadati > Pseudomonadota > Betaproteobacteria > Burkholderiales > Comamonadaceae > Hydrogenophaga > Hydrogenophaga sp. GW456-12-10-14-TSB4. The sequence continues at coordinate 29,426 of NZ_JBWKZH010000007.1, forward strand.
CGTTCACATACACCAGGCGCGCCAGGCGCGGCAGCAGCCGCTCGGCCGCGCCCGAGATGACCATGCCGCCGTAGCTGTGGCCGACCAGGCGCACCGCCTTGAGGTCGCGGCTTTCCACCTCGTGCACCAGCGAGGCCACCGCATCGGCCAGGCCCACGCTGGCGCGGTCGTCGCCGGACCGGTTGCCGGCCAGGGTCGGGCAGTGCACGGTGTGGCCGGCGGCGCGCAGGTGCTCGGCGGTGGCTTCGATTTCAGCGCCGGTGTGCCAGGCGCCGTGGACAAGGACGTAGGTGTCGGACATGAGGGTCTCCTGTTGAAAGTGGAGCGAACTGTAGGCCGCGCCGGCGGCTGCGGATGGCCGCTGCCGGCCAGGCCCATGGCCGCTGAGCGTCAGCGCTGGCGGCGCAGGGCACCCGGCGTCTGCCCGGTGGCACTGCGGAAGGCGCGCACAAAATGCGAGGGGTCGAGCAGGCCCACGCGGCGGCCGATTTCGGCCACCGTCAGTCGGTCGAAGCGCGGGTCGGCCAGCAGGCGGCGCGCGCTGTCCATGCGGCAGGCCATGAGCTGCTGCGCGAACGTGTGCTGGTGGGCCGCCAGCCCCCGGTGCAGGCTGCGCTCGCCAATGCCCAGGCCGGCGGACACGGCGGCGGCAGTGAGCCCGGGCTCGGCGTGGCGCTCGCGCACCGCGTCGGCGATGCGCGCGGCCAGGCCGGGACGGGCCAGCGGTACCTCGGTGCCGGCCGCCAGCGCCAGCAGCGCCCCCAGCTGATCGGCCAGCAGCGCGGGTGGCAGCGGTGGCGCCAGCGCCAGCTCCGGCTGCAGCTGGCGCGCGAAGGCCGAGAGCGCGGCACCGAAGCCGCTGCGGCCGTCCAGCGCGCGCCCGCAGGCGGCCGCCGGGTCGGGCATCCAGCGCTCGACCCAGTCCGATGGCAGCTGCAGCGAGACCGTGTCGCAACGGGTGGGAAAGTGAAACTCGTAGCGGCGGCGCGAATCGACCAGCAGGCAGTCGCCCGGCGCCAGCCGCGCGCCGCGCTCTTCCTGGGCGCCGGCCCAGGGCTCATCGGCCTTGCACAGCAGGTAGAAGAAATTCGGCCCGCCGCGCGAGAGGTGCCGGGGTGTGCGGTAAACGTCCTGCGCGCTGCCCTCGACGCGGTTGAGTTGCAGTTCGCCCAGCGGGGCCGACGTCAGCGCGGCGTCGAAGCGCTGCGGCGCGCGGCTGCGCACGTCCATCTCCAGAAAGCCTTCGCAGACCGCCTCCACCCAGTAGTCCAGGGACCGCCCGGCGCCGGCGGCCTCGGTGCTCCAGCGGCGCAGCGGGGTGTTCATGGCATCCAGCATGGCACGCCCGCCCCCTGGCAGGCAAGCCCGGAAAACCCGGCTACAGATCGCGCGCGATCAGCTCTTTCATGATCTCGTTCGTGCCGCCGTAGATGCGCTGCGCCCGCGCGTCCACGTAGGCGCGCGCGATCGGGTACTCGGCCATGAAGCCGTAGCCGCCGTGCAGCTGCACGCAGGCATCCACCACCTTGCCCTGCAGGTCGGTCGTCCAGTACTTGGCCATGGAGGCGGCCTGCGCGTCCAGCGTGCCGCGCAGCAGCAGCGCCAGGCAGTGGTCGACGAAGGTGCGGCCGATCTGGATCTCGGTCTTGAGCTCGGCCAGCACGAAGCGGGTGTGCTGGAAATCGGCCACCGCCTGCCCGAAGGCCTTGCGCTCGCGCACGTAGTCCAGCGTCCAGCGGTAGGCCGCCTCGGCGGCGGCGATGGCCGAGATCGCGATCTGCAGCCGCTCCCAGGGCAGCTCGCGCATGAGGTAGACGAAGCCCTGGTTCTCCTCGCCCAGCAGGGCGTCGGCCGGCACGCGCACGTTCTCGAAGAACAGCTCGCCCGTGTCCTGCGACTTCAGGCCCATCTTCTTGAGCGGCTGGCCCTTGCGCACGCCGGGCAAGGTGGTGTCCACCGCCAGCAGGCTCACGCCCTTGGCGCCGGCGGCCGGGTCGGTCTTGGCGACCACGATCACCAGGTCGCACACCGTGGCGTTGGAAATGAAGGTCTTGGAGCCGTTGAGCACGAACACATCGCCCTCGCGCACCGCCGTCGTGCGCACCGCCTTCACGTCCGAGCCCGCGCCGGGTTCGGTCATGGCGAGCGCACCGATCACCTCGCCCGTCACCATGCGCGGCAGCCAGCGCTGCTGCAGGTGTTCGCCCGCGAAGTGCAGCAGGTAGTTGGTGACGATCTCCGAGTGCATGGTGAGCGAGAGGCCGAAGTTGCTGTAAGGCGCGGCCTCCTCCAGCAGCACGGCGGAGTACAGCAGGTCGGCGCCCGGCCCGCCCAGGGCCTCGGGCACGGTGGGGCACAGCAGGCCGGCCGCGCCAGCCGCCTCGAAGAAGCCGTGCCCGAAGCCGCCGCGCGCCTCCCAGTGCTCGATCTGCGGCGCCACCTCGGCCTGCAGAAAACGGCGCACCGTCTCGCGGAAAAGTTCGTGTTCGGGTTGGAAGATCTCGCGTTGCATCATGGGAATAAAAGCTTTCTCAGGCCAGCCAGCCCGCGCGCCGGGCGACCTGCACGGCCTCCATGCGGTTGCGGGTGTCGAGTTTCACGTTGATGTTGCGCAGGTGGGTGCGGATGGTGGTTTCGGCCACGAACATGCGCTCGCCGATCTGGTCGTTGGACAGGCCTTCGGCCACCAGGCGCAGCACCTGCAGTTCTTTTTTGGTCAGCGCATCGATGGCGCTGGCCGACGGCGTCGCCGCGCCGGCCACGGCAGGCGGCGGCAGCGGCGCCACGGGCGCGCGCAGCAGCCTGTCCAGAAAGGCGATGGGCGCGCCGCCGTCGGCATCGAGCAGGTCGGTCGGCCCGCTGCGCAGTTCCTGCAGCATCACCAGCAACAGCGGCCCTTCCACCAGGAAGGCGCGCACATAGCCCTCGGCGGCACCGAAGCACACGGCCTTGGCCAGCACGCGCATGGCGCGGTTGCGCTCGCCCAGCTTGTACTGGGCCTGCGCCAGCACCAGGCGCAGTGTCATGGCGCGGCGCTCGCGCTGGGCGCGTTCGGCCGCGTCCACCTCGGCGCGCAACTCCGCCACCACCTCGGCCGCGTGCCCGGCCTGCACGGCCCAGCGCGCGTGCGCCAGCGCCAGCGTCTCGACCTCGTTGGCACGCAAGGACGAGCGGCTCACGCGCGCCCACAGCGCCTTGTCGCCGCAGTGGTCGATCTCGGCGCGCGCGCGGCCCAGCCGACCTTCGGTCACCAGCATGCGCACGCGCTCCAGCCGCGCGCCGGCCACCACGCGCGGCAGGCCGTCGCGGTGGCCCAGGTGCTCCAGCTCGGCCAGCAACTGCAGCGCGTGGTCGCTGTCGCCCTGGTCCTGCGCGATGCGCGCCATCACCACGTGGGCCAGGATCAGCTGGTCCGGAATGCCGACGTGGCGGATCAGCGGGATGTAGACCGCCAGCAGGCGCTCGGCCTGGTCGAGCTGGTCGGCCTCGAACAGCGCCTCGGCCAGCAGCACGCCGGCCATGGCGTTGCCGTTGGTGGTGCGCCCGGCGTCGTGCGTGCCGGCATTGACGGCCAGCCGCAGGCGCGCGAGCGCCTTGCGCAGCCGGCCCTGCGTGAGGTCCACCGCCGCCTCGGCGGCTTCGGAGAGCGTGAAGTTGAAGCTGCTGCGGTGCTCGGGCTGGCGGCTGCGCGCGGCGTCGGCGTAGCGCAGCGCCTCGTGGTAGCGGCCCGCAATCATCGCCAGGTTGGCCAGGATGATCTCCAGGAAGCCGCGCACGAAGCTCACGTGGCTGGGCAATGCGCCCAGCAGGGCCGAGGCCAGCTCGGTGGCTTCGTCGGTGCGGTCGGTCAGCACCATGAAGAGCGGCTTCATGGCCAGCCGGTGCGCGCCCACCTCCTCGTCCGGGTCGGCGCGGCGCTCCAGCCGCTCCAGCAGGGGCGCGGCCGCCAGCGGCCCGCGCGCGAAACACACGGCCCAGGCGTGCACCACCTGCAGCATGGGGTGTTCGTCGAGCAGGCCGCGCTCCAGCAGCGGGTCCAGCCAGCGCGAGAGCAGGCGCATGCGACCCTGGTCCAGCAGGGCCTGCGCGTGCTGGTTCAGCAGCGGCAGCGCGGTGCGCACGTCGCCGGCGGCCAGCGCGTGTTCGATGGCGGGCACCGGCCGGCCCTGGCCCAGGAACCAGCGCGCCGCCGCGCGGTGCAGGCCCGGCACCTCGTCCGGGTACTGGCGCTGCAGCTGCGCGCGCAGGAACTCGGCGAACATGCCGTGGTAACGGTAGCCGCTGCCCTCAGGCTGCAGCGGAATCAGGAACAGGTGCGACTGCTCCAGCGAGCGCAGCATGGCGGCGCTGTCCTCGCGCCCGCAGATCAGGTTGCACAGCGAGGCGTTGAGCACGGCGAGCACGCTGGAGCGCAGCAGGAAACCGCGCACGTCCTCGGTCTGGCGCGCCAGCACGTCTTCCACCAGGTAGTCCACCACGGCGGCGTTGGAGCCGGTGAAGCCGGCGATGAAGGGGCCCGGGTGGTCGCGGTGCTCGAGCGAGACCGAGGCCAGCCACAGCGCCGCCGCCCAGCCTTCGGTGCTGCGGTGCAGGCGCACGATGTCTTCGCTCTCCAGCACCAGGCCGCGCCGCTCGCGCAGAAAACCCTCGGTCTCGCTGACCGAGAAGCGCAGTTGTGCCGGGTCGATCTCCAGCAGGCGGCCGCGCGCGCGCAGCCGGCCCAGGCTCAGCTCGGGCGCGCCGCGCGAACCCACGATGAGCTGGGCGCCGCGCGGCAGCTGGTCGATGAGCTCGTTCACCAGGCCCAGCGCCACCGGGTTCTGCAAGGCCTCGAAGTCGTCGAGGAAGAGCGCGAACGGCGCGGGGTGCGCCGCCACGTGGTCGATCACCGAGAAGGCCAGCTCCTCCAGGTTGCCCACGGGCGCGCCGCGCGCGCGCGCCAGGCCGGGCACCAGCGGTTCGAGCGCGGCGGCCAGCACGGTGAGGAAGCGGCCCACGTCGTTGTCCGCACGGTCCAGCGTGAGCCAGGCGGTGGGCAGGCCGGCCTCCTCGAAACGGTGGCGCACCTGCAGCATCACGGTGGTCTTGCCGAAGCCCGCCGGCGCGCGCAGCAGCACCAGCCGCGCCGAACCGGCGCTGAAGATCTTCTCGCCGACCTCGGCGCGCACGATCTCGAAAGCCGTGGGCAGCGGCGGGTTGAGCTTGGCCGCCAGCGGCGAGCCGCGCGCGGCCTCGTCCACGGCCTCGGTCGCCGTGCTCACCAGTCTCAGTCGCGCGCCTTCGGTTGCCATGTCATCCCGTCCTTGCGTACATCGTAACGACGCAGGCCCCGCCCAGGCCCAGGTTGTGCTGCAAGGCCACTTTCGCGCCATCCACCTGCCGGGCCCCGGCCTGCCCGCGCAGCTGCCACACCAGCTCGGCGCACTGCGCCAGCCCGGTCGCGCCCAGCGGGTGCCCCTTGGACAGCAGGCCGCCCGAGGGGTTGGTGACCACGCGGCCGCCGTAGGTGTTGTCGCCGTCCAGGATGAAGCGCTCGGCCCCGCCCTCTTCCACCAGGCCCAGGGCCTCGTAGGTGATGAGTTCGTTGGCCGTGAAGCAGTCGTGCAGCTCGACCACCGGCACGTCGCCCGGGCCGATGCCCGACTGTTCGTAGACGCGCTGGGCCGCACGGCGTGTCATGTCGAAGCCGACCAGCTTGCGCATGTCGTTCTCGTCGAAACTGCTGTTGCCGTCGGTCACCAGCGCCTGCCCGGCGATGCGCACCTGGCGGTTGAGCCCGTGCTTTTTCGCGAAGGCCTCGGAGCACAGCACCGCCGCCGCGCCGCCGCAGCTCGGCGGGCAGCATTGCAGCCGGGTCAGGGGATCGAACACCGAGGGCGAGGCCAGCACCTGGTCCAGCGTGATCGGCTCGCGGAAGATGGCGTTGGGGTTGTTCGCCGCGTGCCGCCGCGCCTTCACCGCGATGCGCGCAAAGGTATCGGCCCGCGTGCCGTAGAGCTGCATGTGCATGCGGCCCGCGCCGCCGAAGAGCTGCGCGGCGATCGGCGCGGCCTCGTCGCGGCCCTGGGTGTCGGCCATCACGTCGAGCAGGCGCTGCGAGGGGTCGGGTCGGTCTGTGAAGTGCGCCGCCAGCGCGCCGCGCTGCATCTGCTCGAAGCCCACCACCAGCACGCACTCGGCCTCGCCGCTGGCGATGGCCTGGCGGCCCAGCCAGAGCGCGGTGGAGCCGGTGGCGCAGTTGTTGTTGACGTTGACGACGGGGATGCCGGTCAGGCCCACGTGGTAGGCCGCCGCCTGGCCGCAGCAGGAGTCGCCGTAGACGAAGCCGGCGTAGAGCTGGTCCACCGACTGGTAGTCCACCCCCGCGTCGGCCAGCGCGGCCTTGATGGCCGCCGCGCCCAGCAAGGGGTAGGGGTCGCCGGCGCCGGGCTTGGTGAATGGCACCATGCCCACGCCCGTCACAAACACATTCCGGCTCATGGGGCTCACTTCATCTGCGCGTAGTCGTACACCACCTTCCAGCGCCCGTCCTGGATCTGCGAGAGGCGCGAGGCGTCCGACGCCAGGTGCTTGGTGGGCGAGAACGACATCGGCGGGTTGCCGAACAGGTCGCCCGGGATGTTGCCCAGGCTGTCCATCGCTTTGACGAACGACTCGGTCGTGAGCGCCGGACCGGCCTTCTGCGCCGCGCGGGCGAACAGGTCGATCATGGTGTAGCCATAGGTCGAGAAGGTCGTCGGCGCTTCGTTGAAGCGCGTCTGGTACTTGTTGGCCCAGAAGCGCAGCGGCTGCGAGGCGTCGTCCAGGTAGGGGTGCTGCGCGGTGGTGGCGGCGTAGAAACCGTCCATGCCCTTGCCGCCCAGGCGCGGGATCAGGTCGGTGTAGGCGGAGGACGTGGCGACGAACACCGGGTTGAACTGCAGCTTGCGGGCCTCGGCGATGGTGCCCACCGACTCGCGGATCAGCGTGCCCATGACGATGAAGTCACAACCCGCGGCCTTCAGCCGCGCCACCTGCGAGGAAAAGTCGGTGGCGCCGCGCTTGAAGCTGGCCTTTTCCTCCAACCTGGCGTTGACCTTCTCCAGGCCGGCCTCGGCCCCCTTGAGCACCTCGGTGCCGAAGTCGTCGTCCTGGTAGATGGCGCAGGCCTTCTTCGCGCCCTTCTCCCGGTACAGCTTGGGCACCACGACGGCCATCTGGTCAAAGTAGGAAGCGATCAGCGCGTACTTGTACTTGTGCAGGGGCTCGTACATGTCGCGCGAGAGCGAGAGCGGGAACAGGCTGAGCACGTGCTTGGAGAACATGATGGGCATGGCCGCGTTGGCGTGCGCCGTGCCGAAGGTGCTCACGATCGCGAACACCTTGTCCTGGTTGACCAGCTTCTGCGCGGCCAGCACGGTGCGCTTGGGGTCGTAGCCGGCGTCTTCCACCAGCAGCGTGATCTTGCGGCCGTGCACCCCGCCCTGCTCGTTGATCTCGGCCACGCGCAGCTGCATGCCGTTGCGGATGTCCTTGCCGTAGCCGGCCAGCGGGCCCGAGAGATCGGGGATGGTGGCGATGCGGATCTCGTCCTTGCTCACGCCCAGCGACTGGGCCGAGGCCGTGCCGCAGAGCGCCAGCAGCGCGGCGGCGAGGAGGGAAAACGTCTTCATTGGAACGGTCCTTTCAGGTAGTCAGCGGTACATGGCCTCGATCTGCTCGGCGTACTTGGTCTGCACCAGCTTGCGCTTGAGCTTCATCGTGGGGGTGAGCTCCTCGTCCTCCGCGCCCAGGCGGGTTTCGAGCAGGAAGAACTTCTTGATCTGTTCGACGCGGGCGAACTTGGCATTCACCTTGTCGATCTCGCCGCGGATCAGCGCCTGCACCTCGGGTGAGCGCGCCAGGCTGGCGTAGTTGCTGAAGGGCACGTCGTGGTCCTGCGCGAACTTCTCGACGTTCTCCTGTTCGATCATCACGATGGCCGTGAGGTAGGCGCGCCGGTCGCCGATGACGACGGCGTCGGTCACGTAGGGGGAGAACTTGAGCTCGTTCTCCCACTCGCTGGGCGTGATGTTCTTGCCGCCGGCGGTGATGATGATGTCCTTCATGCGGTCGGTGATGCGGAAGTAGCCGCCCTCGTCGGCCACGCCCACGTCGCCGGTCCGCAGCCAGCCGTCCGCGTCGATCGCCTCGGCGGTCTTCTCGGGCTGGTTCAGGTAACCCATGAACACGTTGGCCCCGCGCACCAGCAGCTCGCCGGTCTGCGGGTCCACGCGCACCTCGTTGCAGGGCGCGGCGCGGCCGATGCTGCCCGGGCGCATGGCCTGCGCCGGCATGATGGTGGAGATGCCGCCCGACTCGGTCTGGCCCCAGGCCTCCAGCATGGGCACGCCCAGCGCGAGGTACCAGCGGATCAGGTCGGGCGAGATCGGTGCCGCGCCGGTGATGAGGAAGCGGCAGCGGTGGATGCCGATGAAGCGCCGCACGTGGTCCAGCGAGGCCAGGCCCGCGAGCCGGTACTTCAGCCGCAGCCATGGGCCCACCGGCCGGCCCGCCAGCACGGCGGCAGACACCTCGTGGCCGACGCCGATGCCCCAGGCGTACAGGGCCTGCTGCACCCGACCCGCCTCCTGCACCGAGATGGTCACGGCCGAATAGAACTTCTCCCACAGCCGAGGCACGCCGCCGAACACGGTGGGCGCGATCTCGCGCACGTTCTCGGGTACGGTGTCGGGGTTCTCCACGAAGTTCATGCGCGTGCCGCTGTAGAACGAGGCATACAGCCCGATCACGCGTTCGGCCACATGGCACAGCGGCAGGAAGCACATGCGCTCGTCGTTCTCGTCCTGCGGCTGGATGCCGTCCAGCCCGCGCACGGTGGCCAGCAGACTGGCATGCGAATGCATCGCGCCCTTGGGCCGCCCGGTGGTGCCGGAGGTGTAGATCAGGATCGCCAGGTCGCCGGCCTGGCGCGCGCCGGCCCGCTGCGCCAGGGTATCGGGCTGGGCCGCGCCCCGGCGGCGCAGCTCGTCCAGCGTGATCACGCCCGGGTCGCTGAAATGCTCCAGACCCTTGGGGTCGATGACCACGATGCAGCGCAGGCGCGGCAGGTGGGCGCGCGCCTCCAGCGCCTTGTCCAGTTGCTCCTCGTCCTCCACGAACAGCACACTGGTGGACGAGTCCTCGCACAGGTACTGCACCTGGCCGGCCGCGTCGGTCGGGTAAATGCCGTTGGACACGCCACCTGCGCTGAGCACGGCGAGGTCGCACCAGACCCATTCCACCCGCGTATTGGAGAGGATGGACGCGGTGTCGCCCGGGCGCAGGCCCAGGTCCACCAGGCCCAGGGCGATCTCGCGCACGGTGTCGCCGACCTCGCGCCAGGTCCATTCGCGCCAAATGCCCAGCGTCTTCTGCCGCATCAGCACGCGATCGGCGCGGCGCGCCACGCCGGCCCAGAACATGGCGGGGATGGTCTCGCCGGGCAGCGGCTCGCGCTGGCGCGGCCGCAGGGATTCGAGGTTCCAGAGTTGTGCCATGGGGGTTACCGCCAGTTCTTCTTTTTTTTCCAGCGCCGCTCGCCGCGCGCGCCGGTTTCCTTCATGCCGAGGTAGAACTCCTTGATGTCGTCCTTCTCGCGCAGGTTCTCGCAGCTGTCGTCCATCACGATGCGGCCGTTCTCCAGCACGAAGCCATGGTCGGCCACGTTGAGCGCCATGTTGGCGTTCTGCTCCACCAGCAGAATGGTGGTGCCGCGCTCGCGGTTGATGCGCACCACGATCTCGAAGATGTCCTTGGTGAGCTTCGGGCTCAGGCCCAGGCTGGGCTCGTCGAGCAGGATCAGCTTGGGGCCGGCGAGGATGGCGCGCGCAATCGCCAGCATCTGCTGCTGGCCGCCGGAAAGCAGGCCGGCGTCCTGCGCGGCGCGGTCTTTCAGGATCGGGAAGTAGCCGAACACGGTCTCCATGTCGCGCGCGATGCCGTCGCGGTCGCTGCGGGTGTAGGCGCCCATCAGCAGGTTGTCGCGCACCGAGAGCAGCGGGAACACCTCGCGCCCCTCCGGCACGTGCACCAGCCCCTTGCGCACCACGTGCGTGGGATCGGCGGCGGTGATGTCCTCGCCCTCGAAGCGGATGCTGCCCTTGCGCGGGTCGAGGATGCCGCTGATGGTCTTGAGGATGGTCGTCTTGCCCGCGCCATTGGAGCCCAGCACGGTGACGATGCGCCCGGCGTGCACGCTCAGGCTCACGCCGCGCACCGCCTTCACCGGGCCGTAGGCGCTTTCCACGTTGTTCAGGGTCAGAACGGGCTCGCTCATGCTGAAACCTCCACCGGCCGGCGCAGCGAGGCCACGTCGTCCACGCTGCCCAGGTAGGCCTCCACCACCGCCGGGTGCGACTGCACATCGGCCGGCGCGCCCACCGCGATCACCTCGCCCTGGTTCATCGCGAGCACCCGGTCGGACACGCGCGAGACCAGGCCCATGTCGTGCTCGACCATCAGCACCGTGATGCCCAGGTCGCGCACGATGTCCTGGATCCAGAAAGCCATGTCGCCGGTTTCCTCGCTGTTCAGGCCGGACGAGGGTTCGTCCAGCAGCAGCAGCTTCGGCGACATGCACAGCGCGCGCGCCAGCTCGACCACCTTGCGCACGCCGTACGGCAGGCCCGCCACCAGCGAGTCCCGGTGGTGCTGCAGGTCCAGCATGTCGATCACTTCTTCCACCTTGGCGCGTGTCTCGCGCTCGGCCGCGCGAACGCCGGGGCCGAACAGCGCCTCGCGCCAGACCGAGGTGCGGCGCCGGATGTGGCGGCCGATCAGCAGGTTCTGCAACACGGTCGCGTGCTCGAACAGCTCGATGTTCTGGAAGGTGCGCGCGATGCCCAGCAGGGCCACCTCGTGCGGCGGCACCGCATTCAGCGCCTGGCCGTCGAAAGCCAGCGTGCCCGAGGTGGGGGTGTAGATGCGGCTGATCAGGTTGAACACCGTGGTCTTGCCGGCACCGTTGGGGCCGATCAGCGTGAAGACCTCGCCGCGCTTCACATCGAAGCTCACGTTGTTCACCGCGAGCACGCCGCCGAAGCGCACGCTGAGGTTGCGGGCTGAAAGCAGAATGTCGTCGTTCATTTCAAGCGCTCCGATTTCTGGAAGCTCTTCTGGCGCTTGAACATGCCGCGCCGGTAGAACGGGTACAGCTCCAGCCAGGTGCGGATCTTCAGCCAGCGGCCGTGGATGCCCATGGGCTCGAACATCACGAAGGCGATCAGCACCAGGCCGTAGACCACGGCCTGCAGGCCGGTGGCCTGACCGATGGCGGGCGGCAGCAGGTCCTTGAACAGCGCGATCACCTGCGGCGCGCCGATCAGGAAGATGGCGCCGAAGAAAGCCCCGTGCATCGATCCCAGGCCGCCGATGACCACCATCAGCAGCAGGTCGATGGACTGCACGAGGTTGAACTGGTCGGGCGAGATGAAGGTCATCTTGTGCGCGTACAGCGCGCCGCCCAGGCCGGCGAGCGCGGCCGAGATGCCGAACGACAGCGACTTGTAGCGCGCCAGGTGAATGCCCATGCTCTGCGCCGACACCTCGGAGTCGCGGATGGCGACGAAGGCGCGGCCGGTGGGCGCGCGCAGCAGGTTGAGCACGGCCAGCGTGCTGAGCACCATGCAGACCAGGCAGACCAGGCAGACGAAGTAGAAGGAGCGGTCCGAGTCGAAGGTCCAGCCGAACAGGGCCATGGGCTTGACGCTCTGGCCCGCGCTGCCGCCGGTGACCGACTCCCAGCGCGCCAGCACCTCTTCGACGATGAAGCCGAAGGACAGCGTGGCGATGCCGAGGTACATGCCTTTGACGCGCAGCGCCGGCAGGCCGACGATCACGCCGACCGCCGCCGACAGGCCCATGGCGCAGGCCAGCGAGACCGGGAAGGGCCAGCCGCGCGCGGCCAGCCAGGCCTCGGTGTAGGCGCCCACGCCCATGAAGGCGGCGTGGCCGATGGAGAACTGCCCGGTGAAGCCGGCCAGCAGCATGAGGCCGACGGCGACGATGGCGTAGATGAAGACGAAGGTGAGCTGCGCGAGCCAGTAGTCGGGCAGCAGCCAGGGCGCGGCGAGCAGGGCCACGAGCAGCAGGCCGTACCAGAAGCGCTGTCCTTCGTGGCGAACCAGGTGGATGTCCTGGTCGTAGGAGGTCTTGAAGATGAATCGCATCGGGCCGGCCTCAGACTTTTTTTCTGGCGCGTTCGCCGAACAGGCCGGTGGGGCGCACGGCGAGCATGATCAGCACGACCACGTAGGGCATCACGTCCTTGAAGCCTTCGGGCAGGAAGAAGCCCGAGAGGGCTTCCACGACACCGATGACGAGGCCGCCGACGATGGCGCCGGGCAGGCTGCTGAAGCCGCCGATGATGGCGGCGGGAAAGGCCTTGAGGCCGATGAAGCCCATGTTGACGTGCACGAAGGTGATGGGCGCGAGCAGGATGCCGGCGACGGTGGCGACGGCGGCGGCGAGGGCCCAGACGAGGCCGTTGAGTTTCTGCACCGGGATGCCCATGTAGTAGGCGGCGAGCTGGTTCTGCGAGGAGGCCTGCATGGCGATGCCGACGCGGGTGAAGCGGAACAGGAGCCAGAGGCCGGCGCAGAGGGCGGCGGTGGCGGCGATGATGAGGACCTGTTCGCCGGCGAGCACGAGGCCGCTGAGTTCGACGGCTTCGCCTTTGTAGGGAGCGGCTAGGGTGTGGGTGTCGGTGCCGATGCCGGGGATCATGGTGACGCCGCCACGGGCGACGTAGCCGACGCCGATGGTGAGCATGACGATGGAGAAGGCAGGCTGGCCGAGCACGGGGCGGATGACGGCGCGCTCCAGGCCCAGGCCGACGAGGGCCATGGCGGCGACAGCGGCGACGGCGGCGAGCCAGAAGGGCATGCCGAGGGGGCCCATGCACGCGAGGCAGATGAAGGCGCCGAGCATCATGAGTTCGCCCTGGGCGAAGTTGACGGTTTCGGTGGCCTTGTAGATCAGCACGAAACCGAGTGCGATCAAGCCGTAGACGCAGCCTAGCGCGATGCCTGCCACGAGGATTTGAAGGATGAGCAACTGGGTCTCCGTCGGCGGCCCTGCGGTGCGTTGTGCACGCGGGGCATCGTTGTGGGCCCGCTCTTTTGCGGGGGTTGCCGGGATCGTAGGAAGCGCCGTGCTTCGGAATATCGTCCTATCCGACGAATCCCATCTTTCTCTCGTTCGGTGGACTTCGCGCTGACGGCTGGCGTGGTCCGCGTTCTCCGGCGCTGCTCGCGGTCGACTGCCCGAGCGCTCCAGAGTTACTTCATCAACACCGTTGTTTCACACACCCTCTGTGGCAACCGCGAATCGGCGCCTGCGCCCGCGAACCCCACCATCCGTCGAGAGGGCGACCCGTTCAATCGAAAGGTGAATTCGGGTTCCGCCTTGGCGCGCCTACCTGTCACTGGGTCGATGGTGCGGGTGGCCGGGCGCAGGCGCTCCATTCGCGGTTGCGCCCAAGGTGGCGCGCCCACCCC